>NZ_VHTC01000008.1:0-149375 GCF_013048685.1 Vibrio sp. A8-1 | reverse complement strand
TCTGGACCGTGTCTCAGTTCCAGTGTGGCTGATCATCCTCTCAGACCAGCTAGGGATCGTCGCCTTGGTGAGCCATTACCTCACCAACTAGCTAATCCCACCTGGGCATATCCTGACGCGAGAGGCCCGAAGGTCCCCCTCTTTGGCCCGTAGGCATCATGCGGTATTAGCCATCGTTTCCAATGGTTATCCCCCACATCAGGGCAATTTCCCAGGCATTACTCACCCGTCCGCCGCTCGTCAGCAAAGAAAGCAAGCTTTCTTCCTGTTACCGCTCGACTTGCATGTGTTAGGCCTGCCGCCAGCGTTCAATCTGAGCCATGATCAAACTCTTCAATTTAAGTTCTTTTTGGCTCAATGAATACTGACTTTAAACTACCTAGCTCCTATAAATAGAAGCGTAATTCAAAGCTATTATCGTTCCAACAGAACGATAATGAATTGACTGTGCCGATAGTGCTAAAAGCCCTATCAATTTGTTCACTCAGTTCATTGAAACCGAAGTGCTTATTGCTAAGCATTTTGATTATCATCAACGAGTGCCCACACAGATTGATTGGTTTAAATTGTTAAAGAGCTGGCTTGCGAATCTCTCGTTGAGCTTCGAAGCGGAGGTGAATTCTAACGAGTTAATTTGAAGAGTCAAACACTTTTTCAAATTTTCTTTTTTAGAAGCTTTCCCTCAACTAACACTGCCTGAAGCCTTGCGGCGTCTGCCGTGTCAGTGAGGGCGCATTATAGGGATAAAATTCAGGTTGGCAATAGTAAAAACAAGAAAAAAGCACACAAACGAATCAAGCGCTCAATAAACCATCAAAAAACTGAATTCACCCGATTTATTGACTGATTTCGACCTTGGTCAATAAACAAAGAAGGCTATGCCACGGGCATAGCCTTCATAAAAAAGAGTTACTGATGAGCGACGATATCACCCTCTTTAACATCAAGATAGATTGGTGTACCAGGAATAAATTGCCCTGATAATATCGATTTTGCTAATGGATTCTCTATTGTTTGCTGAATAGCACGTTTTAACGGTCTTGCACCATATACTGGATCAAATCCAATATGGGCAACAAGATCTAACGCCTCATCGCTAACAATTAATCCATAATCTTTATCCGCTAAACGTTGACGTAAACGCTCTAACTGAATAAAGGCAATAGATTTAATCTGCTCTTGAGCTAATGGGTGGAACACCACACTTTCATCAATCCGGTTTAAAAACTCGGGACGAAAATGTTTGCTCACGACCTCCATAACTTGCTCTTTCATAGTCTGATAATCCAAATGAGCAAAGTTTTCTTGGATGCGTGATGACCCCAAATTCGAGGTCATGATCACTACCGTATTACGAAAATCAACGGTTCGACCTTGACCATCGGTTAATCGACCATCATCGAGCACTTGTAATAAAATATTGAACACATCAGGATGCGCTTTCTCAACCTCGTCCAACAACAATACGGAATAGGGTTTACGCCGTACCGCTTCAGTCAAGTATCCGCCCTCTTCATAACCCACATAACCAGGAGGCGCACCAACAAGACGAGCTACTGAGTGTTTTTCCATAAATTCAGACATGTCGATACGCACCATGGCATCTTCACTATCGAACATGAAATTAGCCAGCGTTTTACAAAGCTCAGTTTTCCCTACACCCGTTGGACCTAAGAATAAAAAAGAACCTATTGGGCGATTAGGATCCGATAATCCAGCTCGACTACGACGAATAGCATCAGCAACCACCTCAACCGCCTCCGACTGCCCGATGACACGTTGATGTAAAAACGTTTCCATCTGCAACAGTTTCTCTTTTTCGGCTTCCAGCATTTTCGCCACAGGAATCCCCGTCTGTTTTGACAATACTTCAGCAATTTCTTCATCGGTAACTTTATTGCGTAACAAGGTCATCTCTTGCATTTCAGCTTGAGTCGCTAAATCTAGCTGTTTTTCTAGTTCAGGAATCCGTCCATATTGCAACTCAGACATGCGGTTTAAATCACCAGCACGTCTTGCCATTTCTAAATCTAAACGCGCTTGTTCTAATGCTGATTTAATGTGTTGCGTTCCCGATAACGCCGCTTTTTCTGTGTTCCAAATTTCTTCTAATTCTGAATACTCGCGCTCTTTTTCTTTTAACTCATCATTAATAATGCCCAGACGTTTTTCGCTCGCATCATCGTGTTCATTACTTAATGCTTGCTGTTCAATCTTCAATTGGATAATTTTTCGTTCCAATTTATCAAGCACTTCCGGTTTTGAATCCATTTGGATACGAATACTCGAAGCGGCTTCATCGATTAAATCGATCGCTTTATCTGGCAATTGACGATCGGAGATATAACGATGCGATAATGTTGCCGCAGCAACAATCGCAGGATCGGTAATCTCAACATGATGATGCAATTCATAGCGCTCTTTTAACCCTCGTAGGATCGCCACCGTATCTTCAACGCTCGGTTCATCCACTAAAACTTTTTGGAAGCGACGCTCCAATGCAGGATCTTTTTCGATATACTGGCGATATTCATCGAGTGTTGTCGCGCCAACGCAATGCAATTCTCCACGCGCCAATGCCGGTTTGAGCATATTCCCGGCATCCATCGAGCCTTCACCTTTACCCGCGCCGACCATGGTATGTAATTCATCAATAAATAAGATGACATTACCTTCTTCTTTGGCCAGCTCGTTCAGCACCGATTTTAAACGCTCTTCAAATTCACCGCGATATTTAGCTCCTACAACTAAAGCGCCCATATCAAGAGACAGAACTCGCCGACCGCGTAGCCCTTCTGGTACTTCATTATTAATAATTCGCTGTGCTAAACCTTCGACAATGGCGGTTTTACCAACACCAGGTTCACCGATGATCACTGGGTTGTTTTTCGTACGCCGTTGCAATACTTGAATGGTACGGCGAATTTCATCGTCACGACCTATCACCGGGTCTAATTTGCCCTGCTCAGCTCGTTCAGTCAGATCAATCGTGAATTTTTCTAAAGCTTGACGCAGTTCTTCGGCATTAGGATCATTAACTTTTTGCCCACCACGGATAGTTTCAATCGCTGCAGAGAGCTTTTTCTCACTCAATCCAACCTCTTTTAATAATTGACCAAGAGGTCCTTTATCTTCGATTGCCGCTAGCAAGAATATTTCAGAGGAGATGTACGCATCTTGGCGTTTTTGTGCCACTTTATCACAGAGATTAAATAACGTACCCAACGCACCAGATAGCTGAACATCACCACCAATCCCACTCACTTTAGGGAGCCTGTCGAGCATCTCGCCTAGTTTTGAGCGTAACTGTGCCACGTCAATATTCAACATGGTTAACAACGGACGAATAGGGCTGCCATTTTGATCGAGCAGTGCCACCATTAAATGAACTGGCTCGATATACTGATGATCACGACCTAGAGCCAAAGACTGCGCATCAGAAATGGCTATTTGAAATTTACTGGTAAATCTATCAAGACGCATAACCACCTTCCTAATCTCATTCAAGAGAAACTAATCACATAGAGAACATGGTTACGCAAAGAAGATATTTCAAGTCAAAGAGGATAACTTTATGAGCAAAAAACACGCTATATAAGCGCTATAGAACAAAGGACAAAGGACAAACTTAAAGTGACTAACAAGCGCTAGCTCGTTAGGTGACAAAAAAAGGTTAACTATACAGAGTCAGATTTTAATCATGAAACCGTGCTATTTTGTCTGGCTATTCTATCCAGATGAAGCAAGCCTGTCGGCCTGTTACACCATCGCGGCGGTACGAATAAAATTGTTGATCATGTTGATAAGTACATAAATCACTTTTAATCACCTGATCAATACCAATTTTTGCTAAACGTAATTGTGCAAGTTGAGCGATATCGGCCAACCATTTTCCACAATTTGATGTTGCTGAAAAAGCCCTTTGCGCATGACTATCATAATCGCAAAAAGCCTGCCTAACTTCGTCACCAACCTCAAAGGCTTGAGGACCAATCGCAGGACCAAGCCAGATTAAAACATCATCAGAAAACTTGTCTAGAGCCTGTTCCACAATCCCTCCGGCTAATCCTCGCCAACCCGCATGAACCGCGGCAACTCGAGTACCTTGTATATTGGTAATCAATACTGGTAAACAATCAGCTATCATGGCTGAACAAACGACACGCGGAGTCGAAGTGACAAGACCATCAGCATCCAGCACTTTATGACTAGGCTGGCTGACTTCAATCACTCGAGTGGAATGTGTTTGATTAAGCCAGATAGGCGAGGATGGCATCTGACAGTATTGTTGCAACCAGTCGCGATTCTTTGTCACTATCGACGGATCATCCCCAACATGCATGCCAACATTCAAACCATCGTAAGGCGGTACAGAAAATCCACCATCACGGGTTGAACAAAACGCTTTCACATTGTTAGGCGCTGGCCAGTTAGGAATGATCACCGACATGGTTTAATACTCTTGCGAATAGTTTAGTTTAGCATCTTCACGTAGCGCTTCTGTCATAATAACCATATCATCGGGCACCGGAGCATGAAACTCAAGCTCTTCGCCAGTGATCGGGTGTTCAAATTTTAACATTACGGCATGCAGTGCTTGTCTATCAAAAGCTCTAATCATTTCTGTGAGCTCAGGGGTTGCTCCTTTAGGAATACGCGCCCGACCACCATAAGCACTGTCACCTAACAACGGATGTTGCAGATAAGCCATGTGTACTCGAATTTGGTGAGTTCGGCCGGTTTCTAAACGCAAGCGAATCCGGGTATGTTCACGAAAATGTTCTGCGACACGATAATGCGTGACCGCAGGTTTGCCCATTTGATTCACCGCCATTAAGGTACGCTTTGTTGAATGACGACCGATTGGTTTATCAATCATGCCACCCGCGGTCATTTTACCGATCGCAATCGCTTCATATTCACGGGTAATATTGCGTTTTTGCAAATCTCTTACCAAACGTGTTTGTGCTGGTACTGTCTTTGCGACCACCATTAAACCTGTCGTATCTTTATCAAGACGATGCACAATCCCTGCACGTGGCACTTCGGCAATCGGTGGATAATGAAAGAGTAAAGCATTTAATACGGTCCGATCTGGCGTTCCCGCCCCCGGATGAACGACAAAATCTCTGGGTTTATTGATCACCAAAATATCGTCATCTTCATAAACGATATTAAGTGGAATATCTTGCGCTTCCCAGCGTTGTTCATCTTCTAGCTCGGCTAGAACGGTAATGCACTCTCCCCCCATCACTTTGGTCCGTGGTTTAGTGACCACCGTTCCATTGACTGTAATTTTGCCATCTAATAACCACTCTTTAAGACGAGAGCGGGAAAAATCGACAAATAATTCTGCTACCGCTTGATCTAAACGCTGACCAAGCTGGCTTTCTTTTACTGTTTGAGTTAATTCAATCTGCTGAGCCATATCGAACTTTTTTAAAAACCGTGAGACTAATAGCCACGAGTGTGGAAAAATATGTTTTCATTGTATCTGTTACTGATCGGAAAGTAACGAAACGATTTACGGAGCAAGCTCGCTCCAAGTTTAAGAAGCTTTATTGCAAGGAACCTAACCCTGACATGAAATACCAAACTTTATCAGGCTTACTCGCATTATCTTTATTAGTTGGCTGTTCAAGTAAAGAAGAGATTGTCCCTGACGTTCCACCCGCAGAGTTGTACAGCGATGCTCAAACCTCATTGCAAAGCGGTAATTGGTTAACCGCCATCGATAAGTTAGAAGCGCTAGACTCTCGCTATCCATTCGGAGCGTATTCAGAGCAGGTTCAGCTGGACTTGATCTACGCTTACTATAAAAATGATGATCTCGCTTTAGGGCTTGCGACCATTGAACGTTTTATTCGACTCAATCCCACTCATGAAAAAATGGATTGGGTTCTGTACATGCGCGGCTTAACTCATATGGCCCAAGATCGAAACTTTATGCACGATCTATTCAACATTGACCGTAGTGATCGCGACCCTGAACCGGTAAAAGCCGCTTTCGCAGATTTTAAGCGTCTACTCGAACGTTACCCAAACAGTTTATACGCTAATGATGCACAACAACGCATGATTGCTTTGAAAAATCGTTTAGCTGAATATGACTTAGCGACGGCTGATTTTTATTTACGCCGTGAGGCTTGGATCGCCGCAATTAATCGAACTCAAGAGCTACAGAAAACCTATCCGGGTACTGAAGCGGCACGCAAATCCTTATCTATTCAGCTAAAAGCCTATCAACAACTAGGCTTGACGGATGCGGCCGAGCGAACCAAACAGCTAATGCAACTGAACACTCTTCCTTAAGCTTAAATTCAGTATCATGATTACCCCTCAGTTCTATAACTAAACGACTGAGTTATGGGTAAGCGAAAAATCAATGCCCCAACTTGCATTAATCAATAATGCAAGTGGGGGCATCGTGACTCAAGTGGATAAGTAACAAAGGATTAAATCGTAATAAAGCGAAGCATTAAGGAAGCTATATGGCATTTTTTAGGCCGTAACAAAGCGCTAAAATAGGTATAATATTTAGTGATTCCACTCACCAATCTAGCGCTTTCTTTGATAATAACAAGTCTTTTTATCCACTATTCCTACCACACTTTGCGAAAGATCACGTTTGCTTTCAAGCGTCTCAACACCCAACAAAAAAGAGATCTGGATCACATTATTTTATCCAGAAACCTGTAATCTGAAGTTAACCCATAAGGGATGCAACAGAGGAAAACACTATGCAAATGAACATCACTGGCAAAAACATTGAAATCACCTCTGCAATCCGTAGCTACATTGAGAGTAAGTTTAAAAAGCTCGAAAAATGGCAAGTCGATATTACCGGTTGCCAAGCAAGCTTTAGTGAACAACCCAATAAGCAGAAAAAATTTGAAGCGACGGTCACTATCCCGAAAGGTCAACTAGTCGCTTCTGCAATTCACGAGGATCTCTATGCCGCGATTAATGAAGTTGAACAAAAATTAGAGCGACAGCTCAATAAATTGCGCCATAAACCCGATGCTCGTCGTACCGAGAAACCTGAAATTGTAGAAGTCGAAGAATAATCTTCCCCTGTTATCCATTTAGCGCCTTAGGGCGCTATTTTTTTGCTTGACGCTGTTTACTGGCTTGCTTATTGTGTCCATTCAATCGCTAAGGTAGCAATAACCGATGTTAACCTCTCATTTTCTGTTTGTTTTTAACTTCTTTTTTCTCCAATAATCTTGGAGGCTTGCTCGTTTAAAGAAAATAAGTCAAAAACGAACAGACAGAAAGCCTCCCATCGGGAGGCTTTTTTATAAGGATTTAGTTATGACCAGCCCAAAACTGTCACTAGAAGAGATTCGTGACCGATTAAACACCATTGATAATCAATTACTTAGACTGCTTTCCGAACGTCGCCAACTGAGTATCGAGGTCGCCAAGAGTAAAGTACAAACCTCAAAGCCCGTACGCGATCCCGTTCGCGAGCAGCAACTATTGGTCAAGTTAATTCAAGTCGGTAAACAGGATTATCAATTAGACGCCCAATACATTACCAAACTGTTTCATACGATTATTGAAGACTCCGTATTACTGCAGCAAGCTTATTTACAAAACCTAGCCAATCCACAAAACCGCAAGCCATTGGCTAGAGTTGCTTTTCTCGGTGCGAAAGGCTCTTACTCACATCTTGCGACCCGAGAATATTTCAGCCGTAAAAATACTGAGCTTATCGAACTCAATTGCGAACAATTTAGAGACATTACCAAAACCGTTGAATCTGGCCATGCAGATTATGGTGTTTTACCAATTGAAAACACCAGTTCAGGCTCGATTAATGAAGTGTATGACTTACTTCAACATACCACCCTATATATCGTCGGCGAGATCACTCAACCGATAGAACACTGCTTAGTTGCCACACAAGATATCCGCTTAGAAGCGTTGAAAATTCTCTATTCACACCCACAGCCACACCAACAATGCAGTGAGTTTTTAAGTCGCTTGCAAGGGGTCAAATTGGAAACCTGTGCTAGCACTGCCGATGCGATGAAAAAAGTACAACAACTGCAACGTGATGATGTTGCAGCAATCGGCAATGCAGCAAGTGGCAAATTGTATGGCTTACAATCGATTCAAACCAATATCGCTAACCAAACAGAAAACCATACTCGGTTTATTGTTGTGGCCCGTAAACCAATTGAAGTCTCAACTCAAATTCCAGCAAAAACTACCCTGATCATGTCAACGGCACAAGAAGCTGGCTCATTAGTCGCCACCCTATTAGTGCTCCAACGTTATGGTATTAATATGACCAAACTGGAATCCAGACCTATCATGGGTAATCCGTGGGAAGAAATGTTCTATGTCGATTTGCAAGCTCATCTGGATTCAGACGAGATGCAAAAAGCACTTAGTGAACTAACTAAACTGACCAAACATTTAAAGGTACTTGGCTGTTATCCTATTGAGAATATTAAACCCACTCAGGTTAAGTTAATCCCAGCGTAAAAAACTGCTGATGGTGCAATATCTAACAATATTGAGTGACTGATAAGTGGGAAGCACGTCAGTCACCATTAATATAGATAACCATAGTGATTGAAACGAACGTAGCTATACCCAAACGACTTGGAGTTGCAGGTAGACGGCAAGTAAGTAAATCCCGATGAGCATAGGCAAACTATGTGATTGGGGAGCCAACACCGCTACAACTTCAAGTAGGAGGGGATAACACCGCAACAATTCAAGTAGCAACAACATATTGACTAGGAAATAAAGAGAATCACAACATGTCATCAAATCAAGCCATTATCCACATCATCGTCGCTTCACTGAATCCTGCCAAAATTAATGCCGTCAAAAGCGCTTTTGAGCAATTATTTCCTAATCATACATTGCAATTACAGGGCGTAACGGTTGATAGCGGTGTTGCTGCTCAACCAATGAGCGATGAAGAGACCAAACAAGGCGCACTTAATCGAGTACACCATGCCGAACAAGCTCATCCAGGAGCTGATTTTTATGTGGGCTTAGAAGCCGGCATTGAACACGGAATGACGTTTGCTTGGATGATCGTTAAATCGGCAGAACAATATGGAGAATCTCGTTCTGCCAGCTTAATGTTACCTCCTGCCATTAACCAACGTTTACACGCCAATAATGAACTTGGTGAGATTATGGATGAAGTATTTGGTACCGATAACATCAAACAAAAAGGAGGAGCGATCAGTTTACTTACTCAACATCACTTAACTCGTAGCTCAGTTTACCATCAGGCACTTATTTTAGCGTTAGTACCATTTTTGAACCCTGATTTGTTTTTATCTGCAGGTAACGATCTGAAAAAGTAGTTGGTAGGTTAAGCTTATACTTATGCGGTATAAACAAATAAGTACAAGCTTAACTTAATAAAATAAAACGTTTTTTTCTGGTTTACTGCGAAATGATTCATATCACGGCAAGTAATAAATCGCGCTACTTCAGTAATAACGCCGCCAAAGCTTCACGCTCTGTTAATGAGCGGGATTTCAGCTCATTAGACCCACGAGTAATGGTCGCTACGCCCACTCCTAGAAGTTGGCTCATTTGTCGTTGAGATAACTCCCCTTTCAGTAACTCACAGAGAATATTAACTCGTGCAACTAATGCCTCTCGTTCATCAGGGGTCATTAACATGGTCAGTAGCATCTCATGTTGATCGAGTGATGCTGCTTGTTGCACCAAGGTTAATAATTCGCTCCAGTCACTGTAATCCGGTTGTGTTGACATGGTTGTACTCGTTAAGTGATACATGATCCGTATTGTAGAACAGACTGCGAGGGAATCAATACATAGTCTGCAACTCATTGTCGGTTAAAAATGGGCCATTTACTCCCATCACATCGCGATAGTAAGTTTCAAACATCAACACGTTTTGGATATAGCCTCTGGTTTCGCGAAATGGAATCGCCTCAATAAACGCATAAGCATCTAACTGACCTTGAGTCTGTTCTCGCCAGCGATCGACTCGGCTGGGGCCAGCATTGTAAGCAGCAAAAGCTAAAATACGATTATTGTTGTATCTCGCCAATAAATCATTCAAATAGTGACTGCCAATTTCAATATTTTTACCGACTTGGAAAAGCTCATCCTCATGTTGATAACTTAAACGATATTTTTGCGCGGTATAGCGAGCCGTTGTCGGCATGACCTGCATAATGCCCCGAGCACCAACAGGAGAACGCGCTTCGATATCCATCGCACTTTCTTGCCTCGCCAACGACATCAAGGTAATCGGATCAATACCATGTTTCTCTCCATAAAAATTGAACCACCATTGATGAGCGAGAGGAAAACGTAACTGAGTGTTATCCCATAAATTAGCCGATATCGTCGCGCGGACCGTTAAATGATACCAATGTTGTGTGGCAGCATAGACCGCGAGCATCTCTTTGCTGGGTTGTTCCACTCGCTGCAATAGCCAATTCCATTCGCTCTTCGCTGCGGCGATTTTATCGCGCTCAATCAACTCACCGATGCGAATGAGCTCTGTTTGATAAGGTTTAATCAACTCGCGATTTAAAGAGAGCGTCGAACTTGGGTATTGAATAGATTGTTGTAATGCTTCTGCTGCAGCAACACTATAAAAATTACGTAACCCGAGTAAGCTACGCATTCTTTTCAGTCCCTGTTCCGCTTGTCCTGCTTGTAATTCACTGCGTGCTAACCAATATTGCCAACGCGTTGAAGCTTTATCTTCTGCGGGTAATTGCTCTATCCACTTAGCTATTCCCTGCCAATCCATACTGCGCAACGCTAAACGTATTCGAGTTTCAATTAAGTGGGTATTATCACTGCCCATAATCATACTATCGCGCCATTGTTGAAGCTCAGGTGGTTCGACACTCATCATACGTAAAGCGATATATTGCCCAGTCCGAGCACGCAACGAATCCGACCAATCTAGCTGTTTATCAACTAATATCCATAACCGTTGGGCTTGAATCGCATCGGCTCTCGCTGCTTTTTCTAACGCCAGCTCCACCTGACGATACAACAGGGTTTTATCGCGATACTGGGTAATAAAACTCACTACCGTTTCAGGTTTGTCGTACAAGCCGATCATTGCCAACGCTTCTGCATGTGTCGGTTTGCCATCCAGCTTACTGGCTAAATGACGCATTAATGACCGATTTCGCCCTTCAAAAGCCAATAGCATACGTTGTAAAACTAGACTATCCGTCAAGCCACCTTGCTGCTCCCACACCGTGAAGAGCGGATCGCAAGCCGAAGAAACACTTGCGCCACTTTGCCACAGCGCTTTAGCGCCAACGAAGGCTTCGTTGTAACGCCCAGTTTTTAACTTGGCATGATAATAGTGACAGCGATACGTTTCTCCATTGGGTTCATTCGGTGAAAACTTCAACATCTCCGCCCACTTTCCCTGACTCGCTAAAGCATCAAAATAAGGTGCACTGATCCGATTTGAAAAAGGAAATGTTTTATGACTATCGATAAAATTACGCACCACAATCGGAGATTTATCACCTAAATCAATCAAAAAGCTCCGATAGTCGAGATATGGTGTTAATGGATAATCGGCTATCTGTTTGCGCGCTTTTTTGAAACGTGTGACATCTTTATTATCTAACCATTGGTGTGCTTGTTCATACAATTCACGTTGCGCTTCTAAGTCTAAGGTTTTGCTAACCCCTAAGTGACTAAAACTCATTGCACCGATCAAAACGCAGCCGAGCAGCATTGATGAACTGTGCTTATGCCGTTTCAATAAAACCCGATACCCCATTGCGATGATCCCTTCTATTTCCCTTTCCCAATTCACATTATTACGCAGATTCTTCAGCGAAATGTAAAGGTGTAAGATGTAAACTTGAAGTCAATAGTAATAAAAAACCTTAATCTACTTGTTGCATTTAATTTTCTTACACATTGTGTGGTTCATTTCCCCAGTCAGAAACCGTCAACCAAGCAAAATAACTGGCTGACGAGTAACAAAAGGATTAGCTTTGATATAGAATAATGGCTTTGTTCTGTTTGAAAGATTAGGAATGATCGGCAATGGCTGAATACGTCTATACCATGTCGCGGGTGAGCAAAGTTGTGCCTCCTAAGCGTCAAATCCTCAAAGATATTTCGTTAAGCTTTTTCCCTGGTGCTAAAATCGGCGTGCTTGGCCTCAATGGCTCAGGTAAATCGACACTCCTACGCATTATGGCAGGGATTGATCAAGATTTTGATGGCGAAGCTCGTCCGCAACCCGGCTTAAATGTGGGATACCTTCCCCAAGAGCCTGTCTTGGACGAAAATAAGACGGTGCGTGAAGTGGTTGAAGAAGCGGTTGCTGATGTGGCCCATGCACTCAAGCGACTCGATGAAGTCTACGCCGCTTATGCTGAACCGGACGCAGACTTCGACGCCCTAGCCAAAGAGCAAGGCGAGTTAGAATCGCTGATCCAAGCCAAAGATGGTCATAATTTAGAAGCCGCTCTTGAGCGCGCCGCCGACGCTTTACGTCTGCCTGAATGGGATGCCAAAATCGCCACTCTATCAGGTGGTGAACGCCGCCGAGTAGCGATTTGTCGTTTACTGCTTGAAAAGCCCGATATGCTACTGCTCGATGAGCCCACCAACCACTTAGATGCTGAATCTGTGGCTTGGCTTGAGCACTTCTTGGTTGATTATAGCGGTACTGTGGTGGCGATTACCCACGACCGTTACTTCCTCGATAATGCTGCAGGTTGGATTTTAGAACTGGACCGTGGTGAAGGTATTCCATGGCAAGGTAACTACACGTCTTGGCTAGAACAAAAAGATGAACGTTTGAAACAAGAAAAAGCTGGGGAAAGTGCCCGTCAAAAAACTATCGAAAAAGAGCTAGAATGGGTTCGTCAAAATCCAAAAGGTCGTCAAGCTAAATCTAAAGCGCGGATGGCTCGCTTTGAAGAGATGACCACTGGCCAATACCAAAAACGTAACGAAACCAATGAATTGTTCATCCCACCTGGTGAGCGTCTCGGTGATAAAGTGCTAGAAGTCAACAACCTAACCAAATCGTTTGGTGATCGCGTACTGATTGATAATCTGTCATTCAGCATGCCGAAAGGCGCGATCGTTGGTATTGTCGGTGCTAACGGCGCCGGTAAATCAACCTTATTTAAAATGCTTAGTGGCGCTGAGCAGCCCGATTCAGGAACCATTGAGTTAGGTGAAACGGTTAAATTAGCTTCGGTCGACCAGTTCCGTGACAGCATGGATGACAAGAAAACGGTCTTCCAAGAGATCTCTGAAGGCGCGGATATCATTAAGATCAATAACTTTGAAATTCCAGCGCGAGCGTACTGCTCTCGCTTCAACTTTAAAGGTAATGATCAGCAAAAAATCATTGGTGAGCTATCTGGGGGGGAGCGTAACCGCGTCCATCTAGCCAAGCTGCTTAAAGCGGGAGGCAACGTCCTACTGCTCGATGAACCAACCAACGACTTAGATGTTGAAACCCTACGTGCACTCGAAGAAGCCTTATTGGAATTCCCAGGCTGTGCGATGGTGATTTCGCACGACCGTTGGTTCCTTGACCGTATTGCCACTCATATCCTTGATTATCGGGATGAGGGACAAGTGAACTTCTATGAAGGTAACTATACCGAATATATGGAATGGCTAAAGCGCACGCTTGGCGCTCAAGCGGCTGAGCCACATCGTATTAAGTACAAACGGATCAGCAAATAACCCGTTGCCCAGATTAAAGCTACCTTCGGGTAGCTTTTTTTGCTCTGCACAAAACCTTATTTCGTGCGCCAAATTCGAGTTAAGGCACCTGCACTCTGCTATGCTTAATGCGTACTCATTACGCAATTGTAGGACTTATGATCGAACGTCGACAGTTTTCACGCATCCTTTACCAAGCGCCAGCAATGTTACAGCAAGGCGATATACAGCTCACGACTTGTATCCACGATCTCTCTTTACGAGGTTTACTCTTGTGGGCCGTCGATGAACCCAATTTAGATAGCGATCAGTTAGTAGACGTGGCGTTTACCCTGCCGGAAAGCGAGATCACGATTCGTTTAAGCGGACAATTGGTGCGGCAAAATGAGCGTATTCTGCATATCAAGATAGTTCATATTGATTTAGAGAGTATCGCCCATTTAAAACGCCTAGTAGAACTCAATATCGGTGATGACGAGCTTTTACACCGCGATTTAGAACATTTAGTGACTGAGGCTCCATAACGTTTCTCAACGTTGCCAAGCATCGCTGGCGTGTTTAAGTAAGTGCTGACTCTCTTGCATAAACTGCTGAGAATAGTCGCCAAACCAATCGCTCACTTGGTTAAATTGGCTAACAAAACCTAGTTTATCCCCTTGTTTAAGCAAGCCGACCGCTTGTTCCAAACTATCCTGAAAACGGCCAATCATCTCAATATTCTCTTGCGAAGATAAAATAATATCCGCGTATAAATTTGGGTCTTGCCCAAACAAACGCCCGACCATCGCCAATTCGAGACGGTAAATCGGTGAGCTTAATTTAAGCAACTGTTCAATATTAGGATTAACTTTACTTAAATGCAGACCGTAAACAAATGAAGTGAAGTGACGTAATGCTTGAATTAAGGTCATACCTTGATCGTGCTCTTGGGCATCAATGGCACATAAACTCGCTCCCCAAATCGCAAATTGGTCCAGCAGCCATTGATACTGCTCCACTCCTCGGCCATCACAATACACGATGACTTGCTTTGCTAAGCTTGGAACATCAGGTCCGAACATCGGGTGTAAACCAACCACAGGGCCAGAATGAACCTTCAACATGGCCGCCAACGGCTTCGATTTAATTGACGTTAAATCACATAAAATACAATCGGAAGGGAGTTGATTGAGTTTCTCAATCACATCGACAGTCAAATCTATCGGTACTGTCACCACCACTAAACCTGCATTATGTAAGAGTTCATCGGCGCGATGCCAATCTTGGCTACCCAGTACTTTGACCTGATAACCGGATAAATCAAACATGCGAGCAAACAGGCGACCGAGTTGACCATGACCACCGATGATCACCACTGAGCGTAATTCAGGCTTTAAACATTTAAAACCTGAGTCTTTCTCACTGGCGTAAGACTCGCGCATGGTTCGGCGTAAAATATCTTCGATTAATTGTGGTGGCACACCTTGTGCTTCAGCTTCAGTACGGCGCGACGCCAGCATACTCGCTTCCCGTTCTGGAACATAAATCGGCAATCCGTAACGGCTTTTGACCTCTCCGACTTGCTCAACTAATGCTAAACGGCGAGCCAGTAAATCAATCATCTGTTTATCCAATGCGTCGATTTGTTCCCGTAATGCATTCAACTCTTCAGCCATCGTTGTTCCTTTATCTACGATTTACAGCGGTCTGCTAAAAAAGGCACCAGCGCCTGGTGAGCATGACGCAATAATTGTTCTGTCGTTTGCCAATCAATACATGCATCCGTGATTGAAACGCCGTATTGCATTTGCGATTTAGGTAGCTCCGCTGATTGATTTCCTTCGTTTAAGTGACTTTCAATCATCACACCGATGATCGAGCGGTTTCCTTCGCGAATTTGATGAATCACATCTTCGGCCACCAATGGCTGGCGACGATAATCTTTACGTGAGTTGGCATGACTGCAATCGACCATCAATGCCGCGTCCAACCCAAAACCGGTTAATTGTTGTTCACACTCAGCGACCGAAACGGAATCGTAATTGGTTTGTTTGCCGCCACGTAAAATAACATGGCCATTCATATTGCCTTGTGTGGTTAAAAGAGCCACTTGCCCTTCACGATTAATGCCCATAAAACGGTGGCTTGATGACGCGGCTTGCATCGCGTTAATCGCCGTCGATAAGCTACCATCGGTACCATTTTTAAAGCCAATCGGCATAGAAAGACCACTGGCCATCTCACGGTGAGTTTGTGATTCCGTCGTTCGAGCGCCAATCGCTGCCCAGCTGAAAGTATCGGCTAAATATTGCGGACTGATCGGATCAAGCGCCTCTGTCGCAAGTGGCATGCCCATCTCCGCTAAATCTACCAATAATTGACGGCCAACATGTAAGCCATGCTCAATATCAAACGATCCATCAAGATGCGGGTCATTAATCAGACCTTTCCAGCCAACCGTGGTACGTGGTTTCTCAAAGTAAACTCGCATCACAATATACAGTTGATCGCTCAGCTCAGCCGCCAATGCCTGCAGTCGTTTAGCATACTCTTTTGCGGCTTGAATATCATGAATAGAACAAGGGCCACAAACCACCAATAAACGGTGATCACGTTTATGGATAATATCCGCGATGGTTTGCCGAGATTGTCGAATCGACAGTCTGGCTTTTTCACTTAATGGCAGTTTAGCTTTTAATGCATCAGGGGTAATCAATACCTGTTCATCAACGATATTAATGTCACTTAAATCACTTTTCTTCATTGCTACACCTGTAATCTTTAATTTACACCAAAATGTATTTGGTGACCAAAACTCAACTAAACACAAAATAACAGGCTAAAAAAACATTGCAAGTGTAAATTTAAAAAAACAATTTGTGTAAACTAAAAATTACACACTGGGTGCGGCATAGCATTGGAAAAGTAATTCATTAAACCAATGTATTTTATTGCCTTCAAGTTACTTAAAATAGCGGCTTTGACTCTTTATGACTAGGCGCAAACATCGATGGAACTGATCCTCTCCCTACTACAGCAAATGTGTGTCTACTTAGTCTTGGCTTATATGCTGAGTAAAACCCCAATCTTTCTGCCATTACTCAACATTTCAGGTCATTTTAGTCATAAAATGACCGTTTATGTGCTGTTTTCATTGTTTTGTATTATGGGCACCTACTTCGGATTGCACATTGATGATGCGATAGCCAACACGCGAGCCATTGGCGCGGTTATGGGCGGGTTATTTGGTGGTCCTTTGGTCGGTTTTGCTGTCGGGTTAACAGGAGGTCTGCACCGTTATTCTCTTGGTGGGTTTACCGATCTTGCTTGCGCTATTTCGACCACTGCAGAAGGGCTGATTGGCGGCATCTTTCATGCTTATTTACTTAAACGAGGCAAACGCCATTTACTGTTTAGCCCTAGTGTGGTGTTTGGCATTACCTTCGTCGCTGAAATTGTGCAGATGGTTTTGATCTTACTGATTGCTAAGCCGTTTAGTGAGGCTTATCACCTCGTGTCTGCGATTGCGGCGCCGATGATCATCGCCAACTCAGTAGGGGCGGCACTGTTTATGAGTATTTTACAAGATAGGAAAACCATTTTTGATGAGTATTCGGCGACTTTTTCACGCCGAGCGTTAAACATCGCCGAACGTTCGGTTGGCATTTTAGCGGCAGGTTTCACTCCAGAAAATGCCCATAAAATTGCTCGTATTGTTTATGAACAAACCAATGTGGGTGCCGTTTCAATTACCGATTGCGACAAAATCCTCGCTTTTGTCGGCGTTGGCGATGATCACCATCGACCGAATACCGCGATATCTTCACAAAGCACTTTAGACGCCATAAATCGTAATGCGATCATTTATCTTGATGGTAAAGAGCATCCCTATCAATGCTCATTATCGGCAAACTGTAAATTGGGTTCCGCATTGATTATTCCACTACGAGCAGGAGATCGAGTGATCGGGACCATCAAGTTGTACGAGCCGAAACGGAAATTATTTTCAACCATTAATGTCTCAATGGGCCAAGGTATTGCTCAACTACTCTCAAGCCAAATTCTGTATGGTGAATATCAAGCGAAACAAATTCTTCTCTCACGAGCTGAAATCAAATTACTGCAAGCTCAAGTCAACCCACATTTTTTATTCAATGCACTCAATACGATTAGCGCCGTGATCCGACGTGATCCAGCTAAAGCCCGCGATCTTATTCAGCATCTTTCGCAATTTTTCCGCAGTAATCTCAAGCAAAATGTTGAAACGGTCACCTTGCAAGATGAGCTCGCACACGTGAATGCCTATTTAACCATTGAAAAAGCACGTTTTAGCGATCGTTTAGAAGTTGAGATTACGATCGATGAGCCACTATTAACTCGTCAATTACCGAGCTTTACTTTGCAGCCCTTAGTGGAGAATGCGATTAAACATGGAGTATCTAATCTGCTCGAAGGCGGTAAAATACGCATCTATAATCTCGCCGAGCCTGCCGGTCAGCGCATAGTGGTGGAAGATAATGCGGGGAGTTATCAAACGCCACAACACGATCACGATGGTTTAGGAATGCACATTGTCGATAAACGTTTAATCCATAAGTTTGGTCACTCAGCAACGCTTAAAATTGACGTTGAGCCAAACCATTGCACGCGAATGAGTTTTCTCATTCCTGAACAACAACGAGGAGCTTAAGGGATGGTAACGTTATCAGCTTTAGTCATTGATGATGAGTGTTTGGCCCGAGAGGAACTCATTGAATTACTGAATGAAAATGGCAACATGCAGGTAATTGGTGAAGCGAATAATGCGATTGAGGGACTGAAAAAAATCAATCAACACAAACCAGATGTGGTTTTCTTAGATATTCAAATGCCTCAAATTACTGGAATAGATCTGCTCGCGATGCTCGATCCTGACACCATGCCCAAGGTGGTTTTCGTGACTGCCTATGATCAATATGCACTGCAAGCCTTTGAAGATAACGCCTTTGATTATTTACTTAAACCGGTCGATCCAACGCGGCTTGAAAAAACCATCCAACGTTTACAACGTAGCGTAGTGAAAACTCCAGATTACTCGATTCTCGCCCCCAATCAGCTTGATCAAGTTCCGTGTATCGGCCTCAATCGAATCATGATCATCCCAACGGGAGAGATCGAATTTGCTTGTAGTGATATTGCCGGAGTGCACGTGCAAACCGCGCAGCAGCGAGCCAGTAGTCAATTGACGTTAAAAGTCCTAGAAGAAAAAACGCCGCTGCTACGTTGTCATCGTCAATATCTGATCAATCTCAAAGCCATCAAAGAGATCAAATTATTAGACAACGGTCTTGCCGAGATCATCACCCGTTCAGGCTACATCGTCCCAGTAAGCCGCCGTTTTTTAAAAGAACTCAAAGAGAAATTGGGGTTTTATTAGCCCCAATTTATTAATGAGAGAATCCTATTGCCACGCTAAAGTTAAGCAGAAGCCTCAACCAAACGGCGCATTGCCAAAGACGCTTGCTGCCACTCTGATGAAGACTGTAGCTCACGATAAGTAAAACTCTGCTTTTTCAATAAGGATAATGCTTGTGGTACTTCACTGATCGGTAGATTATCCAGCACCTCAACCGCCGATTCGCGTCGATTACACATCAAAATCATGTCGCATCCCGCCGCTAAAGACTGCTGTGCACGTTGTGCTGGACCGCCCATCACTGCCGCCCCTTCCATACTTAAATCATCAGAAAAGACAATCCCTTGAAAACCGAGCTGTTGACGCAGTACTTGCTTTAACCAATAAGCCGAGCCACTGGCTGGTTGTGGATCATAATGAGGATAAATCACATGAGCAGGCATCATCGCATCCAAAAGACCTTGCTCGATATGAGCACTGAAAATGGCCATATCATCAGCAATCGAGTCACGTTCATCGATTGGCGTTTCAAGGTGTGAGTCTGCCAGCACCGCACCATGCCCAGGAAAATGCTTCCCTGTGGTAGCCATCCCGACCGCTTTCATGCCACGCAGGTAAGCTCCGCTATAGATCAGTACACTCTGCACATCATCACCAAAAGCTCGATTACCAATCGCTCGGCAATCAAAACCTTTGTCTAATACTGGGGCGAAGCTGAGATCAATATCATGGGCAATCAGTTCAGCAGCCATTAACCAACCACCACGATACGCCAACGCTTCACCATCAGCCGATTGTGCGTAGTATTGCGCTGCAGGAATTGGACTAAAACCATCACGAAAACGCTGCACTCGTCCCCCTTCTTGATCAACGCCAATCAATATTGGCCGTTTAGCCGCTTGACGAATAGCGTGATTAAGAGCAATTAACTGTTGGTTATCATGATAGTTACGAGCAAACAGTATGACGCCTCCTACCGTAGGGTGAGCGAGAATTTCACGGTCTTCCGCCGTCAATTCATAACCAGCGATATCAAGCCATAGCGGTCCCATGTTGGCTCCTTATACAATGAGAAAGTTGAGAGTATTATCGACGCCATGCTCGTGTCGTTAGCGTGATACGAGCAATAAAAATGCAAATTAGCATAGCGAGTAAAGTTATTCAGGTAGTTTTTCAATTACAATGTCGTTTATCTTATCAATCACTTGGCAAATCGTATAACGATCGGAGTCGCTTGTGGATAATCCTGAACTGTATATTGGCATCATGTCTGGCACCAGTATGGATGGCGTCGACAGTGCGTTAGTCTCCCTTACTGGTAATACCATCAAACTATTAGCACACGATAGTTTACCGATGCCAGAATCTATCAAGCAGCGCTTGTTAAATATTTGCTTAGGCCAGCCCACCAACTTACACGAGATTGGTCAATTGGATCATCAACTGGGTCATCTATACGCACACGCAGTAGAACAATTACTGGCGCGCAGTGGTTATCGCCCAGAGCAAATCACGGCGATTGGTAATCATGGGCAAACCGTCTTTCATCAACCTACGGGAGAAACACCATTTACCATTCAGTTGGGCGATGCGAACATTCTTGCTACCCGTACTGGGATCACCACCGTAGCCGATTTTCGACGTAAAGATATCGCATTGGGTGGTCAAGGAGCTCCGCTGGTCCCGGCTTTTCACCAAACCATTTTTAATGCCACCGATTCAACTCTCGTCGTTCTTAACATTGGTGGCATTGCTAATATCTCAGTACTCACCACTGATAAGCGTGTCATCGGCTACGATACAGGGCCTGGCAATGTGCTAATGGATTATTGGTGCGCGCAGCACACTGGTCGAGCTTATGACGAAAATGGTCAATGGGCTCGACAAGGGAAGGTAGATTTCCCCCTCTTGCAGCGATTAAAACAAGATACTTACTTTTCACAACCTGCGCCCAAAAGTACCGGTAGGGAATGGTTTAATCTCGCTTGGCTTGAAAGCAAATTGGCGGGATTAAGCGTAAACCAGCAAGATGTTCAACGTACATTATGCGAACTCACCGCACAAACCATTAGTGAACAAGTGAATCAGTATGCTCAAGGAGCTACACCACAGTTATTAGTCTGCGGTGGAGGGGCACAAAACCCCTTGTTAATGGAGCGCTTACAAGCCAACTTACCCACTTGGTTGGTTGCTCCCACTCAAGCGAAAGGCGTCGATGGTGATTATATGGAAGCCATGGCTTTTGCTTGGTTAGCCCAGCGAAGGATCCATGGTTTACCAAGCAACTTACCGGAGGTCACCGGCGCTAAACGAAGCACTTCGTTGGGCGTTATTTACTTACCTTAAACAAACGAACATGGCAGAACATCAGCGGTTGTATTCTCGCCAACCGCGCTGCCATTCCATGCGAAACTTATGGGCTTGCTCAGTCCCCTCGCAAACGCCTTCGTAATACTGTCCACTGAGCCCCATCTGATAGGCAAAGTTAGGGTTGCAATATTCTTGAACACCGTCTAGATAACCACGTTCATAATCAGCATGCTTGGCACTACCTAATTGAGATAGCGTTTGATAAGAGCGTTGTAAATTTCCAGCAATGCCATCGTTATAACCGATTTGATACCAATCTCCTTTCGCGGCGAGTTGATCATCGCTAGCGGCACAACCGAGCATTGCTAATAACCATAAAGCCATTACCCATCTTTTCATAAGTCACCTATCTACTGTCGTTAACCATTGTAACGTTTTATTAAAAACCACTTACCAAGCTTAAATGCCGCTTAATAAATTATACGACCACTGATAACAAAACGCCGTGCTAGTCACGAATTGTTCATTTAGTCTTCTACCGATTTTACCCCTACACATCCTACACCTAAGCCACTCAACGAAAAGTGAGCTAGGTATAATACAACCTGATAAAGGATACTGACTATGTTGTGGTTTCTCACCTGTGTTGCCGCGCTGATTGGTGGTTATTTTCTCTACGGTTTAGCCGTTGAAAAAATCTTTGGCATCAATGAACAACGCAAAACCCCCGCGCACACCAAAACCGATGGGGTCGATTATGTACCAATGTCTACACCTAAAGTCTACTTAGTCCAGTTGCTTAATATTGCTGGTGTAGGGCCTATTTTTGGTCCAATCATGGGCGCACTTTACGGTCCAGCAGCGATGCTATGGATTGTTGTCGGCTGTATTTTTGCTGGTGCGGTTCACGATTACTTCTCCGGCATGCTATCAATTCGTAACGGTGGCGCATCGGTACCTGCGATCACCGGACGTTACTTAGGCAATGGCGCCAAACATTTTATGAACATTTTTGCCATTGTTCTACTACTGCTGGTCGGTGTCGTCTTCGTGTCAGCGCCTGCTGGGATGATAACCAACCTTATCAACTCACAAACCCATTTCACCGTCACCATGACCAGCATGGTGGTGATCATTTTTGCTTACTACATTATCGCCACCATTGTCCCGGTGGATAAAATCATTGGCCGTTTTTACCCGCTGTTTGGCGCGCTGCTGATTTTTATGTCAGTGGGGCTAATGAGCGCTATCGCTTGGTCGAGCGATCATCAAGTTCTTGGTGGCTTTGAGATGCGAGATATGTTCAGTAATCTCAACCCTAATGATATGCCACTGTGGCCTGCACTATTTATTACCATCGCTTGCGGTGCTATCTCAGGTTTTCATGCCACGCAATCGCCGCTCATGGCACGCTGTATGGAAAATGAAAAAAATGGCCGCTTCGTGTTCTTTGGCGCGATGATCGGTGAAGGGATCATTGCTCTAATTTGGTGTACGATTGCCCTGTCTTTCTTCGGTTCACTCGATTCACTGTCTGCAGCGGTAGCGAATGGAGGACCAGGCAATGTCGTTTATAGTGCTTCCTTTGGTTTGCTTGGCGTATTTGGTGGAATACTGGCTTTTCTTGGTGTGGTAATTTTACCGATCACCTCTGGCGATACGGCGTTTCGTTCGAGCCGTTTGATTCTTGCCGAATATTTTAATATGGAGCAAAAAACGCTGCGCAATCGACTCATGATGGCGCTACCACTGTTTATTCTGGGTGGGATGTTAACCCAAGTCGACTTTGCGATTATTTGGCGCTACTTTGGTTTCGCTAACCAATTGACCGCGGTAATGATGTTATGGACCGCATCCGCTTATCTACTACGTCACAATAAGTTGCATTGGATCACAACCGTCCCAGCCCTGTTTATGACCACGGTTTGTGTGACCTTTATCCTCAGCAATAGTGCGCTGGGCTTTGGCTTAGCCATGACGCTCTCGACCATTATTGGAATAAGCACGTCATTAATCGCGATGGTCTATGTGATGCGTATTTCCAAAGGCAAAGGCGATATCGATTTGGCTGAACAGCAAGAGATTGAGAAGAACTCGGTCGAAACCGCTTAGCAAAATACGTCATCGTTAAGCTACTCGTATTAAGATCGGCGTAAAAAAGGGGCTAAATACATTAGCCCCTTTTTAGCCTGTGACGGTTAAGCCAACAGGCTCATTAAATCGGTTATCAATGAATCTGCTTAATTTGTAACTCTTTAGGTACTTCGAAAAACATATTTTCTTCTCGGCCTAATACCTCTTCAACGTCCGTAGCCCCAAAATCTTTAATTTGCTGCAAAATTTGATTAACCAACGCTTCAGGAGCAGAAGCACCAGCGGTTACCCCGATCATAGTGACATCATTAAACCAATCTGGTGAGATATCCTCAATACAATCAATCAAATAGCTAGGCGTGCCTAATTTTTCTGCCAGTTCTTTCAACCGCGTTGAGTTGGACGAATTTTTCGATCCCACAACGACCATCACGTCCACTTGCTCGGCCAAAATACGCACCGCGTCTTGGCGATTTTGTGTCGCGTAGCAGATATCATCTTTACGCGGCCCCTGAATTTCAGGGAAAACCTCACGCAGCTTTTCAATCACATCAGCCGTTTCGTCCACGGATAGGGTGGTTTGACTCACATAGTGTAAATGACTTGGATCTTTTACTTGAGTTTTTAAAGCATCGACATCTTCCGGCTTTTCCACCAAATACATCTTGCCTTTTTGACTGGCGTATTGCCCCATGGTGCCTTCCACTTCAGGATGCCCCGCATGACCAATCAAAACCACTTCCATATGGCGACGACTCGCACGCGCCACTTCCATATGGACTTTAGTGACCAAAGGACAAGTGGCATCAAATACCGTCAAGGCTCGTGCTTTGGCTTCTTGACGAACCGCTTGGGAAACACCATGAGCAGAGAAAATGACGATGCTATCGTCAGGAACTTCACTGAGCTCTTCAACAAATACAGCACCACGCTGTTTTAGTCCTTCAACCACAAAACGGTTATGGACTACTTCATGGCGAACATAGATCGGCGGCTGATACAGCTCTAATGCACGTTCAACAATGCTGATCGCGCGATCAACGCCAGCGCAAAAACCGCGCGGATTGGCTAACAATATTTTCATGTTATGGCTCATGGATTCAAATCGGGCTAGTGTAAAATAAATTAATCAACGGAGACAATTTCTACATCGAAAATAACCTCTTGGCCAGCAAGAGGGTGATTAAAATCAACGGTCACTGAGTCGCCAGCGATTGCGGTAATAATACCAGGAATTTCCATCCCATCAGGACCACTAAATGCCATAATAGTCCCAACATCGACGTCACTGTCACCGACAAATTTACCACGATCCATATAATGGATATGATCGGGGTTCGGCAATCCAAAAGCATCTTCAGCAGCCAGCTCAATCACTTTCTTCTCTCCCGCTTGCATACCATGCAAGTGACGTTCAAAATTATCACTAAGACTACCATCCCCCATGATCAATTTGGCAGGTTTTCCCATATTATGGGTACTATCCGCTACCGATCCATCCTTGAGTTTAATAGTAAAATGTAACGTCACAGCAGAATTATCAGTAATGATACTCACGTTATTAGGCTTCCTTAAAATGGTCAATCGCTTCTCATCGAGCGATTTATTATGATCAGTAACAGAAATGATGCACAGGGCACTCATTATTCGATATCTCGGCGCTGAGTGATAAACACGTTAGCGTTGTTGCAATACTCCCGACACGTTCTAACAAAAAGCGCCGACCGAATCAACGGACGACGCTTAAGGTTATTCAATGAGACGAGACTTCAAACTGTTATTTTTTATTGCGAAAGCCATCTAAAATAACCATCGCAGCCCCAATACAGATCGCGCTATCCGCTAAATTAAAGGCTGGCCAGTGGTAAGTTTTCCAATAAAAATCGAGATAATCGACCACAAAACCGTGTACGACACGATCAAAAACATTACCAACCGCACCACCAATGATCAATGCATAAGCAATATTATTCCATTTCTCCGTGGCGGGTAAACGGCGCATCCAATACACCAATAACGCTGTGACAGCAAAAGCAATGGCCGTAAATAGCCAACGCTGCCATCCCGCCTGTTCACTGAGAAAACTGAATGCTGCGCCGTAGTTATGAACATACAATAAATTAAAAAATGGCAGTACTTCTATCCGATTATGCCATCCATAACCCATGTTGTTCATGACGATCGATTTAATCCCGATGTCAGCCAGAAAAATCAGCAGCGCTAGCCACAGCCAACGCACACCGGATTGTTTTAACGTTAATGCCTGTTGAGTCATAGATAACCTTGGTAATGAAAGAAACCAATACGATTACGCGAACTGACGTTGTTCACCATCGCCATCAATGTTAGACACGCAACGACCACAAATGGTTTCATGGCCAGCAATCGTACCCACATCATCGGTATGGTGCCAACAGCGCTCGCATTTCTCGGCATCGACTTTACTCACCTCAACCCATAGACCATTAATCTCAGTGGCTTGGGCAAGCGCACTTTTTTCACTCAACGATTTGACTTCAGCTTTAGACGTTAACAAAACAAACCGTAACTCGTTATGCAGTCGCTTAAGCTTAGCGGCCAGTGCATCATCGACAAACAAAGTAACTTGCGCTTGTAACGAACCACCAATCACTTTTTCATTTCGAGCATTTTCGAGTAGCTTATTCACCGCACCACGAACGTGTTGGATATCGGTCCAAAATGCGTTGTTAAACGTTTCACTTTCGTCTAAACCAACCAGACCTTGATACCATTCGCTGGTAAAGACAAATTGACCGCGTGCTTGACCGTCAGCTTGCTTGGCTGGCATCGCGTGCCAAATCTCATCGGCTGTGAATGACATGATCGGTGCCATCCAACGTACTAACGCTTCCACGATATAATACAAGGCCGTTTGGCAGCTACGCTGCGCATGGCTACCGCGTTTTGCCGTGTATTGGCGATCTTTGATCACATCTAAATAGAATGAACCCATTTCAATTGAACAGAAATGCATTAAACGCTGTACGACTGCATGGGTGTTGTATTCATCGTAAGCTTTGATGATCTCTTGCTGCGCAGCCAATGCACGACCGACAGCCCAACGATCCAATGCCACCATTTCCTCAACAGGGATCATATCCGTCGCAGGATTAAAGCCATTAAGGTTAGCGAGGAAGAAACGAGCCGTATTGCGAATTCGGCGATAAGCATCGGCGCTGCGTTTTAAAATTTCATCAGACACCGCCACTTCACCAGTATAATCGGTCGACGCTACCCACAGACGTAAGATATCCGCACCTAATTTATTGGTGACATCTTTCGGCGCAACCACGTTACCAATCGATTTAGACATTTTACGTCCTTGACCATCAACCACAAATCCATGGGTTAACACCTCTTTATAAGGTGCTTTACCTTTCATTGCGACCGATGAGATCAATGACGATTGAAACCAACCGCGATGCTGATCCGAACCTTCAAGGTACATGTCAGCTTGTGCTCCGTTAAACTCAGGACGAGTATCAACAACCGCATAATGAGTTACGCCTGAATCGAACCAAACATCCAATGTATCCAGTACTTTTTCATACTGTTCAGCGTCAGCACCCAAGAGCTCAGCAGTATCGACATCCCACCACGCTTGAATGCCTTTTTGCTCAACCAACTGTGCAACTTTCTCAATCAAAGCAGGCGAGTTAGGATGTAATTCTGCCGTCTCTTTATGCACAAATAGAGCAATCGGAACGCCCCAAGTACGCTGACGAGAAATACACCACTCAGGACGGCCTTCAATCATACCTTCAATACGGCTTTGACCCCAATCTGGCATCCATTTTACGCCTTTGATTTCACTTAAGGCTTGTTCACGAAGACCCGCTTGATCCATCGAGATAAACCATTGAGGCGTCGCACGGAAAATGATTGGCGTTTTATGGCGCCAGCAATGTGGATAGCTGTGCTCATAAGCATGGTGATGCAACAACGCACCTTTTTCTTTCAATACTTCAACCACCGCATCGTTGGCTTTAAAGACATGTTGTCCTGCAAACAGTTCGGTATCTGAAAGATAAACCCCATTTGAACCGACAGGGTTGGCAACTTCAAGACCGTATTTTTGACCAACGGCAAAGTCTTCTTGACCGTGTCCTGGCGCAGTATGCACCACACCCGTCCCCGACTCGGTCGTCACATGATCGCCCAAAATGGCGGGAACCGTAAAATCATAGAATGGATGGTTAAACTGAGTGAGCTCAAGCTCGGCACCTGTGGCAAAGCCAAGATTATGGAAGTGCTCAATACCAGCGCGATCCATGACTTGCTTAGCAAGGTCAGAAGCAACGATGATTCGCTCAGGTTGCTCACCTTCAACTTGGATCAAGACATATTCTAAATCATTGCGTAAACAAACCGCACGGTTAGCTGGCAAAGTCCATGGTGTGGTAGTCCAAATCACAATCGAAACCGGCCCATGACCTTGATGCCCCTCTGATAAGCCAAATTTTGCTAGTAAGCTGGCTTCATCAGTAGCACGAAAACGGACATCAATCGACGGCGATACTTTGTTCTTATACTCAACTTCTGCTTCAGCCAACGCCGAGCCACAATCGGTACACCAGTGAACCGGTTTAAAGCCCTTAAGCAGATGGCCATTATCGGCAATTTTACCTAACGCGCGGATAATGTTCGCTTCAGTGGCAAAATCCATTGTCCGGTAAGGTTTATCCCATTCACCAAGAATGCCTAACCGTTTAAAACTCTCTTTTTGTCCTTCAACTTGCCCCGCCGCATAGTCACGACATTTTTCGCGAAACTCTGCCGCCGTCACTTTTTGACCCGGTTTACCGACTTTTTTCTCAACCATTAATTCAATCGGTAAGCCATGACAATCCCACCCAGGGATATAGGGCGCATCAAAACCTGATAACGTTTTGGATTTAATAATAATGTCTTTAAGAATCTTATTGAGTGCGTGACCAATATGAATGTCGCCGTTGGCATAAGGAGGGCCATCGTGCAGGACGAAAGATTTTTTGCCTTGTTTCGCTTGACGGATTGCTCCGTACAGATCTTCTTTGTACCAACGTGCTAGCATTTCTGGCTCACGTTTAGCCAGATCGCCACGCATTGGAAACCCTGTTTCAGGTAAGTTCAGGGTATCTTTATATTCACTCATCGATTCTTAATTCCGTTGTATTGGGCGACGTTAGACATTATACGAATCGGTGGAATCAACCGATTCGCTGTAAAGCTGCTGCAGCCACACCCTTGCTGCCTCAGCATCCAATTCAATTTGTTGTTTCAGTGCATCAAAAGATGCAAATTTTTGCTCATCACGCAACTTGTGCAATAAAGCCACTTCAAGTTGCTTACCATATAGATTGCCTTGAAAGTCAAAAAGATGCACTTCAAGTTGTTGCCGAACACCATTGACTGTCGGACGTTGACCAATATTCGCGACGCCGCCCAAAGGCAATGTCGAAAGACCATAGACCTCAACCACGTAAACACCAGAAACCGGTGATACGCATCGTTTAAGAGGAATATTTGCCGTTGGAAAACCAATCGTTCGCCCCAGTTTACGACCGTGCGAAACACGACCACTGATACTGTAGGCTCTGCCTAACATCGTATCGGCCGTTGCAAGTTGATCGCTGGCCAATGCTTCTCTGATTAAGGTACTACTGACACGTGACTGCTGAACACAAAAACTTTGTGTACTGACAACCTCGAAACCGTATTGCTCACCGGCTTGACGTAGCATCGCAAAATCACCTTTGCGACCTTGTCCAAAACAGAAATCATCACCAACAACCAGAAACTTAACACCCAATTGCCCGACCAACAAGTCACGGATAAAAGCCTGCGCTTCTAAATTAGCAAAACGGTGGTTAAAATTAACGCACAGTAAGCGATCAATGCCTAATTTCCCTAACTGAACAAACTTATCTCTTAAACGAGTAAGCCTTGCGGGGGCTTTCGATGTTAAAAACAGCTCCATGGGCTGCGGTTCAAAAGTCATCACCACGGAAGGCAAATTCAGCTGTTTGGCTCGCTGAGAAACTTGGCTTAATACTTGTTGATGACCAAGATGCACGCCATCAAAGTTACCGATAGTTAGCACACAACCATGATGATGAGGCTTGATATTATGAATACCGCGGATCAATTCCATTGGGATAAACTTAAAACCTATTATTCTTAATGGTACCGACACCCGATCGCAAAACAGACTGGCGCAAGTGAATCTCAACCATCATTAACGGCAAGAAACACACACCACCAGCACGATTAGAACTGACGATCAGCAGGGCATCTCTAATATGGATGTAAAACCTACGGATTATACCTTAATTGTCATTAATCTGTCGCCGCTTTTAAATCTTTTAAACGTATCCCTAACAATAAGGCAGTTAACAAATAGGCAACCGCTCCGAGTACAATCAACCCACATAAAGTCAATGCTCGTTCAGTTAAACCCCACTTGAGCCAATCGGCCATGGAATCCAACTGCCAATAAATCGCCATGACCATCACAGCACCAGCAATAACTAAACGAGCAATAAATGCTAGCGTTTGGGTCGTCACTTTATACACGCCTTGCTGATGCAATCCACGATAAAGTAGGGCCATATTAATGAATGCCGATAAGGCCGTCGCTGCCGCTAAACCAACATAACCAAAAGGCCAAGCAAAAATCGCATTAAAAATAATATTACTTAGCATAGCTATAATGCCATAACGAACCGGGGTTTTAATGTCTTGTCGTGAGTAATAACCTGGCGCTAAAACTTTAATTAACATAAAGTTTAATAAGCCTGCAGAATAAGCAAACAAAGACAGTGACGCCTGTTGAACATCATGAGCAGAAAACTCACCACGCATAAAAAGCACCATCAACATCGGTTTGGCTAACACCATTAATCCGAGCATCGCCGGAATGCCCAATAAGATGACCATTCTGACTCCCCAATCCATGGTCTGCGCAAAACCGGCTTGATGAGCATCGACATGCTTACGAGATAAAGCTGGTAAAATCACGGTTGCAATAGCGATTCCGAATAAACCAAGCGGAAACTCAAGTAACCGATCGGAATAATAAAGCCAACTGATCGACCCCGTTTGTAAGAAACTGGCAATAAAAGAGTCAAATAGCAGGTTAATTTGGCTAACGGAGACCCCAAAAAGTGCCGGAATCATCAATGTGCGAATTTTAACCACACCGGGATCTTTCCAAGCCCATTTCGGCCTAACTAACATACCTGCTTGGATCAAAAATGGCAGTTGGAATAGAAATTGGACTAAACCGCCCAAAAACACACCTATTGCCAAACCGATTTCTGGTTTAGCGAGATTAGGCGAAATATACCAAGCAGATAAAATCATCATTACATTAAGAAATACCGGCGTAAAAGACGAGACGGCAAATTTTCCTAACGTGTTTAGTACCGCCCCAGAAAGCGCGACAAAGGTAATAAACCATAAATAAGGGAACGTGATTTTAAGTAATAAGCTGGCCAACTCAAACTTTTCGGCAGCCGGACCTCCCGATAACCAATCTAAAAACCAGCCAGCGCCGAATAGCGCCGTTACGACACCGGAAAACAGCACACCGATTAAAGTCACGATCGTCACTAACAAACCAAGAGTACCAGAGACTTTGGCAATCAACTCTCGTGTTTTCTGTTTGTCCCCCGCTGCATGATATTCCGTTAAGACAGGAACAAAAGCTTGCGAGAAAGCGCCCTCAGCAAATAGACGGCGTAAAAAGTTGGGGATACGATTAGCAAAGAAAAACACATCGGCACTCGCTCCCGCTCCCATTAAATTGGCCACGACAATATCCCGCACCAGTCCCAACACTCGGGAAATAAAGGTCATAGTACTGACAACAATACCAGACTTGAGTAAGCGTTTACTCACAGTAACCTCGAAGAAAAAAACTGAATATAAATACAAAGAATGAGTAGAGCGCATAAACCGCCCTTCTCGCCAACTTACCTGAACAATCACGCTCCCAAGTGAGGGTAACCACTGGATGAAGGATAATATCGCGTAATCTTAAATAAGAATGTCAGGATGAGATCAGATAAGTATTAGCATTGCCCAAAAAATACTGTTAGAATCCACGCCATCTTAACCGTGAAAGCCTTGTGATACCAAACTTGTTTGGTTTAGACGGGTTTTTGCACAAATCATTTGACATTTAAGTGCAAATAAGGGATATTTCCGGCCCTTAAATTGTCACCGAACTAAAGTTTTTGGGAGTTAGACCCTTGGCAAATAACAAATCTGCTAAGAAGCGCGCTATCCAATCTGAAAAACGTCGTCAGCACAATGCTAGCCGTCGTTCAATGATGCGCACTTATATGAAGAAAACAGTTGCTGCAATTGCTGCTGGCGACAAAGAAGCTGCAACTGCTGCGTTTGCTGTAGTTACACCAATCCTTGACCGCATGGCGACTAAAGGCCTTATTCATAAGAATAAAGCAGCTCGTCATAAGTCTCGTTTCTCTGCTGCGATTAAAGCTCTATAATAGAATTTGATATCCATCAGTGATAAAAAAACCGGCTAAGGCCGGTTTTTTATTTATCTAACAACTTTGATTTTTCACTCTGTTGATCATAACAAGATTTTTTGTCATGAGGGCATCGTTTTTCATTTCCATTCAATCAAAGTTGGGGAACATCCTGTCAGTGAGCGCAATATAAACCATGTAAAAGCTCAATCATTGCTTTTACTTCATTACTGCTCAAGGTATAAAATACCGTTTGCGCCTCTTTGCGCGTCTCAACTAAGCCATCCCGTCTTAGCCAAGCTAGGTGTTGTGACAACGCAGACTGACTCAACTCTAACTTGCTGCATAACTCACCAACGGAAAGTTCTTGATTGTGCAACAAGCAAAGAATTTGTAGCCGCCTCTCATTGGCCATGGCTTTTAATAACACCACTGCCTGAGCGGAGTTTTGTTCCATTTGTTCTAGGTTCATGAGCAAGCCCCTTTAAAAATAACAACTTAAACAAACTGACCTTAACGTGCTATCCGACACAGTAAAAGTGAAGCCATTCAGCGTACGCTCAACAACTTATTATTTTGACGATGAGTTATAACTCTTAAGAGACAAATAACACTGCAGTTCGTTTAAATATATCAGCGCATCCAAGATCAGAACGAACCTGCTATGGATTGACCAATCTGACAGATAGTAATCTATTTGTTAACAATAATATACACCAAAACAAATCGAAAAAGCCCTGCACCACGAATTGAGACAAGCGTTCCATTCAAGCGTGATTATTCAAAAAAATGACTAAAATCAGCATCACAGACACTCTTCACTGCGGGGTGCTGGATCATTCTTTCCGCAAAAATCACGTAGTATTCTTCTTTAATTTCTTCTAAACGACTCAGTAAATGTAAAGAACCTTCCTGTTCCATCTCTGAACGTAATAAAAGCGGAGCCATAAAAATCACATCTGGATGATACAAAGCAAACGCCTTCATTAAAGCCGCATCATCAAATTCTCCCAGAATATTCGGCTGCATACCTTGACGATCAAACCACTGCCTCACTTTACGTCCCATCGCCGTACGCCCTCCGGGAAGCAACAATTTACGCTGAGTGAGTACTGCAGGATATTGGCCATGCTCTACCGCACCACTGGAGAAAAACCCCATGTGGCTTTCACCTAATTTTTTGCTGAATAAACCAGGGCTCTGACTCGAATCAACCGGACAATCGGAAAGGATCATATCCAATTTATGCTGAGATAATTGTTCCAGCAGTAACTCATGGGTCGATTCAAAACAACGCAAATGAATCCGATTGTCTTCCGGCACGGTACTCATCAAAATTTTACTGACTAAACGTTTAGAAAGCGCATCTGCAACCCCGACATCGAAGAGCACATTGGAGCGCTGGCTATAATTAACAATATCAAGCATCTCATAGCTGAGCCCAAACATCCGGTCAGCGTATTTAAACACCAACTGCCCTAACTCGGTTGGCTCTATACTGCGACCATTACGCTTAGTTAACTTCCCCGCCAACCTATCCTCTAGCGCTTTTATTTGCCCCGTTACAGTTTGGGGAGTAAGAAAAAGTGCATCAGCCGCTTTAGTAACCGAGCCTTGCTTACAGACCATCCAAAAATAGTAGAGATGATTATAATTAAGATGTGACATGGCGTACTCAATCAATATATGGTCCGTCTGTTATAACAAACTCAGCTCTTACCAGCAAACACTTCGGTTTAACCGAAACATTTACTAAAAAATTCTTCATTTTAACGAATTAAAAAAAACAAACCGTCATCGTTCAGACATAAAGAGCATCATTTTCTCAACGAAAACACATCCAGATACAAATTCAAAAACTCAATAATATTATCTAGTTAATAAAGAAATAAGACCTTAAAATCCATCATATTAACCAAACACTGACTTAACCCCTCCTTTGTAATATTACTGAAATATTTGTCATCTAACATCGCGAACAGATTCAACAACAGACCTCAAACAATCATCAGGTCAATGGAGAACCCCATGATAAACCAAGCGACATCCACAGCGGTGCCAAGCTTAGCAATGACACGTTGGCTACGCTGGATTAACTTGGCACTGATGCTCTATCTATTGTTACTCGCCGTAGCAATGGTAGGCAGTGGATTTAAATGGTCAACGGGAGAGCATGCCAAAGCGCTCTTTGCCTTTGCCGCTCACCCTATCGCCGGTTTAATGATTGGCTTAGTCGCCACAGCCTTAATTCAATCATCCAGTACCGTCACCTCAATTATTGTCGGTTTAGTCGCGGGAGGGTTACCCGTTGAGATTGCTATTCCGATGGTCATGGGAGCCAATATTGGTACAACCGTCACCAACACACTGGTTAGCTTAGGCCATGTTCACTGTAAGCATGAGTTTAAACGAGCATTTGCTAGCGCAACCATTCATGATTTTTTCAATTTGCTCGCCGTACTTATTTTCTTACCTTTAGAGATGATGTTTGGGATTTTCGAAAAAATCTCTTATTGGCTAGTATCTCCTCTTATGTCAACGGGTGATATGAGCGTCAAAGGCCTCGATTTTATTGGTCCAGTGACTAAACCTATCGTTAATGGGCTGCAAGACCAGCTTAGCGTATTCGGTAATGTCTGGGGCGGGGTTAGCATGATTGTACTCGGGATCAGTATTATTTTTGTCGCGATACTGATGATGGGTAAATTAATGAAAAAACTGATGGTCGGCCCCGCTCGCGATATTTTGAAAAACGCGATAGGCAAAGGTCCTTTACATGGTATCGCTTCAGGTACCGTCGTTACGGTTTTAGTCCAATCATCCACCACCACCACTACCTTGATCGTGCCTTTGGTTGGCTCAGGGGTGTTAAAAGTTCGTGATGTTTATCCTTTCACCCTTGGGGCTAATATTGGAACCTGTATTACCGCTCTTCTAGCCGCAACCGCGGTCTCAGGTGAATTTGCGGTCTTTGCCTTACAAATTGCTCTGGTGCATTTGGTGTTTAATATCAGTGCAACGCTCTTAATCTTTGGCATTCCATTTTTACGTGAGCTTCCACTGAAAGGGGCAGATTGGATTTCAGATCGTGCGGTAAAGAATAAAGCTTCAGTTGCACTCTATTTATTCATGGTCTTTGTTCTTCTTCCTGGATCAGTTCTCACACTGACAACCTAATCCTTAGCACAATCGGCTACGCCAAAATAACAAAGCCGCCAAAGCATAGTGCTTGGCGGCTTTGACGTTATTGTTCATCGACTCATGTTTTAATCAACGGTTCACCAAAACTCATCACGCTTATCTTTAGTGATTGTCTTTCTCGGCGTTGGCTCTTATCTCACGCTACACATAGATAAGAACCCACCACTAGACTGAGAAAGGATATTGAATCGGATCATGATGCTGATAATCAGTCACCGAGAAATCATCAAGGGTTACCCATGTTTCTAAATCTTCCAGTGAACGAATCTCTGGATTAATGTGGAACTTGGCTGCCGGTAATGGGTGGCGCTTTAATTGAACATCACGCATTAATTCCAGTTGGTCTTCATAGATGTGCGCGTTAACAATTTTATGGTAAGCCAAGCCCGGTTTTTTACCGGTAATCTGTGCCATAACTGCCAAAAAAACATACACTTGAACCATGTTAAAGTTTAAACCTAACGGCACATCACAAGAACGCTGAGTACTATTAAGGTACAAGGTATCGCCCAATAACGAGAAATGATGGCTATACATACACGGCCGTAAACAGCCCATGTGAAACTCACCCGGATTGTAAAAATTGAGAATTTCCCCTCTATCGTCAATACCGTGAGTTAAATCATCAACAATTTTTTTCAGTTGATCAATATGACCACCATCAGGCTTAGCCCATGCACGTCCTTGAACGCCATAAACTCGCCCCATATCATCTTCACCTTTACGATAAGGATTGGCGAGCCAAGCCGCGTTCATATTCGCATTCGCATCCCATGTTTTGGTGCCTAGCTGACGAAAATCTGCGGCACTGTCATAGCCACGAATATAGCCAAGCAACTCAGCAACCGCTGATTTCCAAAAACTCTTTCGTGTCGTGACTAAGGGAAACTGATTATTTGCGACATCATAAGTGAGATCGGCATTAATCACGGTCAGACAGCGCTTACCGGTTCGTTCGTTCTCAACCCAGATGCCTTGATCAACAATTCTCTGGCAAAGGTCTAAATACTGCTTCACTTTACAACCTTACTTTTTTGCGGACTATCTTGATACATTTGGCGTTGATACGCCCATACCATTAATATCATTCCGAAGATAATCATCGGCGTAGATAGAATCTGTCCCATGGAGATCACATCACCAAACAAACCGAGTTGCACATCCGGTTCGCGAACAAACTCGACAAGGAAACGGAATGTACCATATCCGATCAAAAATAGCCCAGAAACGGCGCCTAGAGGACGCGGCTTTTTGATAAACCAATTTAAAATAAAAAACAGTACAATCCCTTCTAAAACCAATTCATAAAGTTGCGATGGATGGCGCGGTAATGGCCCCCCATTCGGGAAAACAAACGCCCAAGGAACATCGGTCACTCTTCCCCACAGTTCAGAGTTCATGAAGTTACCGAGCCTCCCCATGCCTAAACCGAACGGCACTAAAGGAGCGACAAAATCAGCAACACCAAAAAAAGTACGTTGCTGACGACGAGCGTACCAGAACATCGCCGTTATCACGCCCAGTAAACCACCGTGGAAAGACATTCCACCAGTCCATACTTTAAACAGATACAAGGGATCGGCTAAGAAAAGTTCAAAGTTATAGAAAAGAACATAACCAACTCGTCCTCCAATCACGACCCCTAAAAAGCCAGCAAAAAGCAAATCTGAAACCTGCTCACGCGTCCAACCGCTGCCTGGCTTATCGGCTCGACGATTAGCTAACCACATCGCAAATAAGAAGCCAAATAAATACATCATTCCGTACCAGCGCACAGAAAGTGGACCGATAGAAAACAACACCGGATCAATATTAGGAAAAGTAAGATAGCCTTGAGACATAAAGTAACGTTCTCTGTCTTAGATAAAAAGTTATTGCAACAACATCGTTATTGCTACGAGCATCAGGAAAAAAGCAAAAAAACGTTTTAACGTGACCGTCGGTAATCGTGACGCTAATTTTGCTCCGATCCGAGTAGTCAAGATTGAGGTGGAAGCAATGGCTAATAATGCAGGAAGATACACATAACCTAAGCTGTACTCAGGTAAGTTTTCGACTCGATAACCATGCAAAATAAAACCTAACATACCAGAAATGGCAATCACCAAACCACACACCGCCGATGAACCCACTGCTTTGCGCATCTCAACGCCGTGGTGATTGAGGAAAGGCACAGTCAATGATCCGCCGCCAATTCCCGCTAACGTAGAAATAATCCCGATCCCATTCCCTGATAATAACGTCACTATTGCTCCCGGCATCGGCCGTGTTGAACGGGCTTGCATCGAAGAACGCACCATCTGCAGCGCGAGAGCTAAAACGATAACACCAAATACTTTAGGTAGATAATGGCTCGGTATCCACTCGGCAACCACTGAGCCTAAAAAACCACCAGTAAGCACGCCCGGCAGCAGCCATTTAACAACAAATAAATCGATATTACCCAATTTAAGATGATTCAACGCAGAGGAAATAGAGGTGATGATGATCGTCGCTAAAGAGGTCGCCAGAGCAATATGCATAACAATCTCTGGATTAATACCCATTTTCGGTAACAAAAACAGCAGGGCAGGAACCACTAATAGCCCACCACCAATGCCCAATAAACCAGCCAACAATCCAACGACAGAACCTAATATAATTAGCAGAAGAATGAACTCAATACCCACAGTGGCGTCCTATTTGTTTATTTTTTACCAGCCCGCACAAATCCAGCGAAGCCTTTCGTTTCAAAATGGGTGAGCATCATATTATAAATGTCATGACCATACGATTGCATCAAGGCTTTATCAGCCAATAACTGTAATTCACGCCTTGCCGAATGGCGAACCAAATACTTTACTTTAGCCACATTCGATGCGTTCATACTCAGAGTTGAGTAGCCTAAACCGATGAGTAATAAAGCACCAAAAGGATCCCCCGCTAGCTCACCACAGACACAGACAGGTAAAGAATACTGCTGACAGGTTTGCGAAATTTGTTTCAATGCCATAATCACTGCAGGATGCATTGAATCATAGACATCAGAAACGTGAGTATTGTTCCTATCAACCGCTAAAAGATACTGCGTTAAATCGTTGGTTCCTACTGAAATAAAATCGACTTTCTTAGCAATCAATGGCAATAGATAGAGCATGGAAGGCACTTCAAGCATAATACCGATTTTAGGTCTGACAATGCTGGCATCGACTTTGATCGATTCTTGATAGGCTTGCTCGATAAATCGCCTCGCATCATCAAGCTCTTTTACCCCAGAAATCATCGGCAACAAAATACGCAAATTATCATGGCCACTACTGGCTCGCAGCATCGCTCGTAATTGAATTAAGAAAATATCGGGGTGATCTAAAGTAAAACGAATACCACGCCAGCCTAAAAATGGATTATCTTCATCAATGGGTAAATAAGGAAGCGGTTTATCACCACCAATATCTAAGGTCCGCATCACGACGGGCTGCTCGGGATAGCCTTCAAGGACCGCTCGATATTGCTGAATTTGCTCTTCTTCAGAAGGTAAACGCTGTTGAAGTAAAAAAGAAATTTCGGTGCGATAGAGCCCGATACCATCAATGCCTTGGTTAATGGCAATATTCGTATCAGCGCTTAACCCCGCATTTAATAGTAACTCAATCTGCACACCATCTTCGGTTAATGCGGGCTCTAAAATGGCCTCATTGACCATTTGTGCCAATTGTCGCTCTTCATAAGCCAGCGCACGATATTCAGCGAGAATAGGCTTACTAGGAGAAAGATATAACTTACCACTGTAACCATCAACAATCGCTTTTTTGCCATTCACTTGCTTTAAGTTCAGTGACACACCCATCACCGCTGGAATACCTAATGCACGGGATAAAATGGCGGCATGTGAATTGGCCGCCCCCTCTAAAGAGACCACGGCCAATAACTTATCTTTTGGTAACCCCGCCAGTATCGATGCGGTAAGCTCTCGTACCACTAAGATAATCGGTTTATCTAACTGCTGCTGTTCATGTTCTGTATTGTAAAGAAAATAGAGTAACCGCTGTCCCAGTTCACGTATGTCTTGTGAACGCTCACGCAAATAAGCATCGGACATACGAGCAAAGCGGTTGGAATAGCTTTCGACAACTTGGCGCACCGCCCAGTCAGCGCGATCACCTTTCAGAACTTGCGCTTTCAGATCATTACGCAACATCGGATCATTGAGTAAGTGGGTAAATAAATCGAAAATCGCCAGCGCTTCTTTATTGATATCGTTATCAAGCTTTTTACGTAACTTACGAAAATCATTCAACGCATTTTCAATTGCCCGCGTTAACCAAGCTTGTTCTCTCTCTTTATCTAAGGTTGAGGCGGGAGAGACGTCTGTTAACTGCGGTTGAGAGTCATCCCACCATAACTCACCAATCGCGACTCCCGTTGAAGCAGCGATGCCACTGACAGACTGTTGTTTCTTAGATAACAGCCAATGTCCTTGCGTTTGTGAGTGGGCAATGATCACCGCTAACTGAGCCGCCAGCGTCACCAAGAAAGAGACTTCCATCTCGCTAAACAGACGGGGCGATTTTTGCTGTACCACCAAAACTCCCAACACTTGTTTACGATAAATGATGGGCGTACCAAGAAAAGAGTGATAAACCTCCTCTCCCAGTTGTTTAAAATATTTAAAATTAGGATGTTGTGACGCTTTAGCAAGGTTAATAGGCTCAGCGGTGCGTTTGACTAAACCCACTAAGCCTTCATCAAAGCCAATATGAATTTTATCGCCTTTGAATTTTAACCCTTGCGTCGCCATTAACTCGAGGCGAGACATCTCTTCATTTGCTAAGTAGACCGTACAACACTCGGTGCTCATCGCTGTGCACGTCTGTTTAACAAAAATATCCAATGCTTGATAAACATCTTCCACTTTTGATACTTGTTCAACAATATCCCTTAGCTGAGAGAGCATGTTATCCCCTACGGTTTTTTCGTTTACCTTTTATTTTACGTTCCTTAAACGGCATGGCTAAAGAGACAAACTCTTTCATTGCTCGCCGATAAACATCACGCTTAAAAGACACAACTTGCCTAACTGGATACCAATAGCTTACCCAGCGCCAACCATCAAATTCAGGGGTACTACCGCGTTGCATGTTGATTTTTGATTCATCACATTCCAGACGCAGTAAGAACCATTTCTGTTTTTGTCCAATACAGACAGGTTGAGAGTCCCATCGCACTAAGCGTTTTGGTAATTTGTATCTTAACCAATGACGACTAGTGGCAATGACTTTGACATCTTTCTTCGTTAAACCAACCTCTTCGTAAAGCTCCCTAAACATTGCTTGTTCGGGAGATTCACCCTCATCAATTCCCCCTTGAGGAAACTGCCATGAGTGTTGTCCATATCGTTTCGCCCAGAATACCTGACCATGGTTGTTACAAATCACAATACCTACATTGAGTCGGTAACCATCGCCATCGATCACTGGCAAACCTCTCATAAAATCTTAATGATGTTGATTTTTCCACATATCCCCAGCAGGAGCAAACGAACTCGTGTGATTCAGGCGAGATTTATTAACGATCAAGAGAAAACTGCATAACTTTCACTCACTCCTATAGTTATCAACAACAGAATGAGAGACAGAGCACATTTATTCACGTTTTCTGTGAATAACCATGTGAAGAAAACGAAGAGCTAGGAAAGAAATGCTACATTTAATCCTATCATTAAACCGACAATAAAAAATAAAACGAGAAATAAACCTTAAAAAACAAAAAGATGAAAATAATTAAAATATAACACTTAGAATATCGAGGGAAAGATCAAACGTATAACTACGCCGCTCAAAGATCCATCAAATGTGTGGTTATCCACACTTGAATGAATTTATCAGCCTAACATTGGTTTTTCATCGCTCATATCGCTAGTGAAAACCCTGTTTATTCATACATGAATTAGATAAACCCTAACTATCGACGATTATTTAGGTTCGGTTGTGGATAACTTTTAATGATGATCTTTTCATCACTTCATCGTAAAGAGTCTATTACTCCCGGAAAGGAGTTTTTGTTACACTAGGACTTTTACCTCAGTGCCTTTCCTATGCCATTAGAACCTAAAAGTGAACAAGAGCTTCTTTATCGAGCACAACACATTGCAGGACTGAGTTTTGCAGAACTTGCTGAGCATGCGCGGATTCCAGTTCCTGCGGATCTAAAAAAAGATAAAGGTTGGGTGGGTCAACTATTAGAGTGGCATTTAGGCGCAAGTGCTGGCAGTAAACCGCAACAAGACTTTGCCGATTTAGGTATCGAGCTAAAAAGCATTCCGATTGGTTATACTGGTAAGCCTCTTGAAACCACCTTTGTGTGCGTCGCACCGTTAACCGGTGTCCAAGGACTGACATGGGAAAATAGTCATGTCCGGCAAAAATTGTCGCGGGTGTTATGGATCCCTGTTCAAGGAGAGCGGGAGATCCCGTTAGCGGAACGTCGAGTAGGATCGCCTCTGATTTGGAGCCCTTCAGCTACAGAAGAAGCACAATTAAAAGCCGATTGGGAAGAATTGATGGAGTTTATTGTACTCGGTAGAATTGCTGATATTACCGCAAGACATGGTGAAGTATTACAACTTAGGCCGAAAGCCGCTAATAGCCGAGCGTTAACCGAAGCCTATGGCGCCAATGGTCGCCCTATCCGAACGTTGCCACGTGGCTTTTATCTGCGTACTCAATTTACCGCGCAAATACTCCAACAGCATTATCTGTATTAAGCCATGCTCACCAAACTGTCAACGGGTGATCCCTTCTCTTCTACGTTTAAGGTGAAACCCGTTTAAGGTGAAACGGGCAGTGACTTTACCCTGTCCCTTGGATTATAGTGGAATCAATCTATTCAGTTTCTATCTCCCGAAATCCTGAGCGTTTACGACAAACGAGGACTTTTCGTCCCTACGGTTTTACGAAGCGCCGACTAGAGGTAAGGGAGCTTAACGGTAACAAGGAAGTACAATGCAATATACAAAATTACCGCATTCAACATTAGAAATAAGCAAAATTTGCTTAGGTACCATGACGTTTGGTGAACAAAATGATCAAGCACAGGCCTTTCAGCAACTGGATTACGCTCTTGAACGTGGCGTCAACTTTATCGACACGGCTGAGATGTATCCTGTCCCACCCAGCGCAAAAACCCAAGGCCTAACCGAAGAATACATCGGTCGCTGGTTAGAGAAATCTTCGAAACGCGAAAAAGTCGTTCTCGCCACCAAAGTGGCAGGCCCGCGTAGTGTCAGTTATATTCGCGATAAAATGGCTCTGGATCATCGTAATATTCATCAAGCGATCGACGATAGTTTACGTCGCTTAAAAACCGATTATGTCGATCTCTACCAATTGCACTGGCCGCAACGTCAAACCAATACCTTTGGTCTCCTCAATTACCCTTATCCGGAGACTCAAGAAGAGATTACCTTGATCGAAACCTTAGAAGCAATGAACGATTTGGTTCGGATGGGAAAAGTGCGTTATATCGGCGTTTCAAATGAAACGCCTTGGGGATTAATGACGTATCTTCGTCTGGCAGAGAAACACGATTTACCACGCATGGTCTCGATCCAAAACCCTTACAACTTACTGAATCGTAGTTTTGAAGTCGGGCTTTCAGAGATAAGCCACCACGAAGGCGTTAAGTTACTCGCTTACTCTCCATTGGCGTTTGGTGCCTTGAGTGGTAAATATTTACATGGTGCACGCCCTAGCGGTGCACGCTGCTCTTTATACGAACGTTTTCAGCGTTATTTCACACCGCAAGGGATAGCCGCGACACAAGCGTATGTTGATTTAGCGCATGAGTTTGATTTGGATCCCGCACAGATGGCGCTGGCTTTTGTTAATCAAAGACCATTTGTCGCTGCTAATATCATTGGGGCAACGACGCTTGAGCAATTAAAAGCCAATATTGATAGCGTAGAGGTTGTGCTGAGCGAAGAGCTGCTTGGTAAGATCAATCAGATTGCGATTCAATACTCAAATCCCTGCCCATAAACGCGATACGACACCGTTAGGTTCTTTTTCAGGAGCCTAACGGCTGAGGTGAATAGCACTAAAAAATCGAGTCAGAGAGCAAACCATGCTTATTCAAGAGACGATACATGGTCGCTCTGGATATGGCCAACTCTCTTGCTGCATGAGTGATTTGCCCTCGATGAGACTCTAACGCTTGCACTAATGCCTCTCGCTCTGAACGCTCTTTAATACTTTTTAACGTCCTTTTACTTTCACGTTTAGGTAGATCAAGCTGCGTTTCATCAAGCATGATCGAATCAGACATTAATACCATTCGCTTAATTTGATTCATTAACTCACGTACGTTACCCGGCCAATCATATCGCTCCATACTTTGTAGCGCCTGTTCGGAAAAGCTGCGGGCTTGCGCGTTGTACTCTTTGGAGTACTCCTTTAAAAAATGGCCAGCAAACAGTGCAATATCACTTGCTCGTTCTCGCAAGCTAGGCACATTAATCCGCAGTACATTGATGTAATGATAAAGCTCTTCATTAAAATCACCATCAATCAAGGCTTTTTCAATATCAGTCGTATGGGTGGCTAGAATTCTGACATCCACCGCTTTTGCACCAATTGACGCCGGTAAGGTCCCTTGTTGGAAAAAATGCAATAAGTTGAGCTGTTGTCGTTTCGGTAGGGCCAGGATGTCATTGAGTAATAGTGTCCCCTGATGAGCTTTCGCTAATAAAGGGGGGATTGAATCGGGATGTCCGATACCAAATAACTCGGCTTCAAGTTGATGTTCGGGTATCGCTCGGCAATTAACACTGACAAAAGGTTGATGAGCGCGAGACGAGGTATTATGAATGGCTCTGGCGACCCTTTCTTTACCGACTCCATTTTCTCCGGAGATAAGAATACTGACATCCGTTGGCGCGATGCGTTTAATTTGATCGCGTAGCCGTTTAATTGGCAGTGATTCCCCCAATAAGTCCATTTGGTTATTAATACCGTAGTTCGGCCATACTTTTTTTTCTAATTGCAACATACCCAATTGATGGCCAATGGTACTCAGTAATTGAGCATCAGGGATTGGCGCGGTAAAAAAATCGATACAGAAATTGACGATAAACTGGCAAATCGTATCAGAGCTGAGTTGAGACTCTCGAATAAATGCCAACCAACGAACCTGCTTATGGCTACTCACCAAATTAGCGATGCCATTTAAGCTAAATTCATCATGGCTAAGATCAACAATACCAATACATGGCCCAGTATTCGTAAATTGTTGGTCTGCTTTACGCAAATCAGCACATTGCATGCAACGCCATCCGGCCTTTTCTAAAACGGTTAACCACGGTTCGTAGCTGCCCCCAACGACAATCAGCGAACCGGGAACACAATCCATCCGAAATTGAGTGCCCATCAACAGGTTTCCTTATGAGTATTATTGTTATACAGCGCTGAATTGATTGATACCCATACAGCTTGGAGATACGGTCGGCAACCAAAACGGGCTTGGTCCGCCTCTCAATACCACTAACGATGACAAAAAGCCCCGCTTAACCAATCGGATTAGCGCACCAATTGGCCAAAAAGCAAAGATCGTTTTCGCTACCTTAGCGGTACTCTAAAATAGAATCTATCTCACGAGTAAGACTATAGGAAATATCACCCATAAACGAAGGGGTAATGACGGTTTTTTTGATCGCACGGCCTTTATTACACCAATCCATTACTCGTTAACACCATCGTCAATGCATCTCCCCCCAGTATCAAGCATAAAAAAACCGCCTCGTAGGCGGTTTTCAAATCATCATCAACCATTACTGTTGTGGACGCATCGCTGGGAATAAAATAACGTCACGAATCGTATGCGTATTAGTCAATAGCATCACTAAACGGTCAATACCAATTCCTTGACCTGCCGTCGGCGGCAAACCATGCTCAAGCGCAGTAATATAATCTGCGTCGTAGAACATCGCTTCATCATCACCAGATTCTTTCGCTTCAACTTGTGATTTAAAGCGTGCATCTTGATCTTCAGCATCATTCAGTTCTGAGAAGCCGTTTGCTACTTCACGACCGCCAATGAAAAACTCAAAGCGATCAGTAAAGAATGGATTATCATCACTACGACGAGCCAATGGTGAGATATCCGCTGGATAGCCAGTAATGAATGTCGGCTGCATCAGTTTCGGCTCTGCGGTTTCACCAAAAATCTCTTCAAGAAGCTGGCCGCAAGTCCAGAAAGGTTCGACATCAACATGAACCGATTTGGCAATCGACACCATAAGATCACGATTTTGTAGATCATCTTCAGTTAATGCTTGAATTTGCGCATGCTGAGGATTGTAGTGCTTGATGGCTTCAAACATGCTCATGCGAGCGTATTTACCACCAAATTCCACGGTTTCATCACCATAAGGCATCGACGTTGAGCCGAGGACTTCAAGTGCAACCGTACTCAGTAGCTCTTCAGTGAAATCCATCAAGTCTTTATAATCCGCGTACGCCATATAGAATTCCATCATGGTGAATTCTGGATTATGGCGCGGCGACAAACCTTCGTTACGGAAGTTACGGTTGATTTCAAAAACGCGATCAAAGCCACCGACAACCAAACGTTTTAAGTAAAGCTCTGGAGCAATACGCAAATACATTGGCATATCAAGCGCGTTATGATGAGTGATAAATGGACGTGCACTGGCTCCACCAGGAATGACGTGCATCATCGGAGTTTCGACTTCCATAAACTGTTTTGAAGTCATAAAATTACGAATCGCTGACATCACTTTAGAGCGGATGACAAACGCTTGACGAGAATCTTCATTGACAATCAAATCCACGTAACGTTGACGATAACGCATCTCTTGATCGGTTAAACCATGGAATTTTTCAGGCAATGGACGTAGCGCTTTAGTAAGCAGTTCATACTGCTCAATGTTCACGTAAAGATCGCCTTTACCAGACTTATGCAAAGCGCCTTTTACACCAATAATGTCACCAATATCAAGCCCTTGATATTTTTCTTTTAGCTCAGCTTGTACCGTTTTATCAGCATAAGCTTGAATACGACCAGACGTCTCTTGAATCACTAAAAAAGGACCACGCTTAGCCATCACTCGACCCGCGATGGAAACAACATGATTGAGTGCTTCCAGTTCTTCTTTGCTCTTCTCACCGAACTCTGCTTGTAGATCACCCGCTAAGCTATCACGACGAAAGTCATTCGGGTGACCGTTCGCCTTACAACTTTTACGAATGTGCTCTAACTTACTACGACGCTCTGCAATTAGTTTGTTTTCTTCTTGCGCGATTTGCTCTTGATTCGTTTCGTTTTGAACAGCATCAGTCATTTTGCATGTACCTTGTTTTGTCGGTAAAAAGCTTACAGACCTGATTTCAGGCTAGCTTCAATAAATTTATCTAAATCACCATCGAGAACCGCTTGTGTATTACGGTTCTCAACTCCAGTACGCAAGTCTTTGATCCGTGAATCATCTAATACGTAAGAGCGAATTTGGCTTCCCCAACCAATGTCCGATTTAGCATCTTCATTGGCTTGTTTTTCAGCATTTTGTTTTTGTAATTCCAACTCAAACAATTTGGCGCGTAGTTGCTTCATCGCTTGGTCTTTGTTTTTATGCTGAGAACGATCGTTTTGGCACTGCACCACAGTATTGGTCGGAACGTGGGTAATACGCACCGCTGATTCTGTGGTGTTAACGTGCTGACCACCAGCCCCCGATGCACGATATACGTCGATACGTAAATCTGCAGGGTTAATATCTACGGCAATATTTTCGTCAATTTCTGGGTAAACAAATGCTGAAGCAAAAGAAGTATGACGACGGCCGCCAGAATCAAACGGGGATTTACGAACTAAACGATGCACTCCCGTTTCGGTTCTTAGCCAGCCATAAGCGTAGTCCCCGATAATACGCACAGTCGCCGATTTAAGTCCAGCAACATCACCCTCGGAAACTTCAATCACTTCGGTCTTAAAGCCTTTGTCATCCGCCCAACGCAAATACATCCGCAATAGCATTGATGTCCAGTCTTGAGCTTCTGTACCACCAGAACCAGCTTGTAAATCAATGTAGCAATGCGCAGCATCGTGATCACCAGAAAACATGCGCCGAAACTCTAATTGCGCGAGTTTCGCTTCAAGCTCTTCGAGTTCAGGCAAAACTTCATCAAACGTTTCTTGATCCTGAGCTTCAATCGCCAGTTCAAGTAAACCTTCGACATCATCAACCCCCTGTTCAAGCTGGTTAATGGTTTCCACTACCGCTTGTAACGAAGATCGCTCTTTGCCTAACGCTTGTGCGCGCTCAGGTTCATTCCACACATTAGGTTGTTCAAGTTCAGCATTGACTTCTTCTAGACGCTCTTGCTTAGCGTCATAGTCAAAGATACCCCCTGAGGATCGATGTGCGCTGTGACACGTCCTGGATACGGGTTTTAATCGGATTGATTTCAAACATAGTTATTTTGACTTTATGAATAGAATTTAACCGCAGAATTCTACTGAAAAATGTGACGAAGATACAGGAAAAGTTGTCTAGAAAAAAGGCGGAGTCAACGACTCCGCCGAGGGGAAAGTTTGATTTTAGCGACAACCCGCCATTAACCATCATTAGGATGGATGGTGGTTAAGCGCTTTCGGTACCTAGAGGAGAGATTCCTCATTGACACGCTCAATCAACAGTGTCGCTAAGCGACATCATTAGAAGATTGTTCTACCACTGAGCGAGCCATAAAAAACATGCATATTAGCGCCGCTAAAGACGGTAAAACCCAACCCATACCGACATCAAACAGTGGCAACATGTCGAACATTGACATATCAAGCCCAACAACCTGAGCAGCATCAATTAAAGCAAACAAGAACGCAACCAAGGTTACGACTCGAAATGCCACTTTAGGATTAGGCATTTTGTGGCGCACAAAGGCGAGGACTACCAGAGCTATCGCGACAGGATAAAGCGCAACCAAAACTGGAATCGACAAAGCAATCAGCTGAGATAAACCAACATTAGCAACCACTGCACAAGCAACGCCATTAATCACTACCCAAGCGCGGTATGGAAGAGGCGTCAAGGAGCAGAAATAGTCAGAACATGCAGAAATAAGACCAATCGCCGTCGTTAAACAGGCTAAAAGGACGATCGTGGATAAGACTAATTGACCATAAGGACCAAATAAGGCTTGTACATATTGGCTCAATATAAAGCCACCATTGTCCGCACCACCCGCGATGGCTGAGCTGGTTGCGCCAAGATAAAACAGAGAGATGTACACCGAAGCAAGACCAAAGGCAGCAATAAAAGCTGAACTGATGAGGTATTTCGTCGTCGCACGCTGCTCGGTAATGCCCTTACTACGCAAGGCATCAACAATCAACATCCCAAACATCAAGGCTGCTAAGGTATCCATGGTGTTGTAACCTTCCAAGAAACCTTTAGTGAAAGGTTGAGTGGCATAAGGTCCAGTGGCCGGCATCCAATCACCTTGAGGGTCTAGGAATACGCCAATCGCCAACACCACAAGACCGATAAATAAGGCCGGTGTCAACACTTTACCGATCAAATCAATTAAACGCCCTTGCGACCAAGAGAAAAACATCGCTACCAAAAAGAAAAGGATCGAAAAAATAGTCAGGTGAGCTTGAGAGCTATCAGCAAAGAGCGGACTAACGGCCATTTCATAAGCAACGAGCCCGGTTCGTGGCGCAGCAAAAGCCGGACCAATAATAATGAAGATCAATACGGCAATCAGTGTCGCCACTTTGGCGGGGAGATCTTTAGTGAGGTGATTCCAACTGCCTCCAGCGATCGCCACCGCAATGATCGTCACTAAAGGCAGTCCTACCGCCGTCAATAAAAAGCCACCCATGGCGGACATCAAGTTTATCCCAGCTTGTTGACCCGCTAATGGCGGAAAGATAATGTTGCCTGCGCCTAAAAAGAAGGCAAATAGCATAAAGCCTAATGCGGCAATATCTGTTAATTTTAACGTCTGTTTCACAGATAACCCTTATATTACGTATTTAATGAATGTTGTGTGTGCATCTTTAGACAGTACAAGCCATCTAATTTTTAGTGAAGGCGAATAATGAACAACCTATCCGCATTTCGCAATAGCTAAGGGAAAAACACTACATTAATTTATACCGAAGGTTCAATAGCAGTTGAATACACTAACTTTAAAAACATTAACGGAATGATATTTCAATTATCACCCCAAATGTTCCGGTGTTGGTCAGCATAAAACACCAAACAAAAAACCAACAGTAGCTTAACTTTCTAAAAACAAATCCATAGCGATATTTAATGAATACTGATTTACCGATAACCAAAGGCTTTCATTTTAAGCAATTTACCATTGAAACAGGACACAGTGGGATGCCAGTCAGTACTGATGGCGTACTATTGGGAGCTTGGGCTTTCACCCGACCACCCGATCGTTTACTTGATATCGGTTGTGGTACTGGCTTATTAAGCTTGATGTGCGCGCAACGCTTTACCCATAGCCAAATTTGCGCCGTCGATATTGATCAGCAAGCATTTTTAGCCGCTTCAAATAATATTCGTCGCTCAGTATGGTCGTCACGCATTGAAGTGAGGCATGGTGATATTAACACCTTGCGTTTTACTCAGCCGTTTGATGCCATCATTTGTAACCCGCCCTATTTTAATAGTGGGCAACCCGCTCAACAGCAAACGCGAGCGATCGCACGCCATACTGAAACACTGTCTCACCAACAATTACTAGACTGTTTCGCACAACATTTACCCCCACAAGGTACCGCCAGCTTGATTTTACCTCAGCAAGAAGGGCAGATTTTTATTGATCAAGCGCAGCAACAAGGTTGGTATTTAACCCGACTCTGTCAAGTTAGGACCGCACCACACAAACCGATTCAACGGCTATTATTTGAACTGAGCCGAACTCACCAACCATTACAAGCGAGCGAGCTGATCATTCGTGAATCCAATGACTATAGTGAAGCATTTATTCAGCTTACCCGTGCTTTTTATCTTAAGATGGTGTAATTAAAGATGTGATCTAGACGAGGATCCAACTATAATGTGCGCCCTCTATTTTAGACTATTCAGCCCGAGCCTTGCGGAGTAAATAAACTGTGACTAAAACCTTTGCTGACCTAGAACTGGATGACAATCTCCTTGATGCAATTAAAGAATTAGGCTTCGAACGCCCAACTCAAGTGCAAGAGGAGGCGATTCCCCACGCCCTGGACGGTAGAGATATTCTTGCCTCTGCTCCGACAGGCACCGGAAAAACGGCAGCGTTTGTGATTCCAGCTCTGCAATATTTACAAGATTTTCCACGTAAGAAACCGGGGCCAGCGCGTATGCTGATCCTAACCCCAACACGTGAATTAGCGATGCAGATCACTGAGCAAGCTCGTCAGCTCGCCAAACATACTCGGCTGAATATCTTCACCATCACTGGTGGTGTGCAATATCAAGAACACGCCGATATTTTAGCGACCACACAAGATATTGTGGTGGCTACACCGGGGCGTCTGCTTGAATACATTAACGCTGAGCGCTTTGATTGCCGAGCGATTGAGTGGTTGATCCTTGATGAAGCAGACCGCATGCTGGACATGGGCTTTGGTCCTGTCGTCGATCGTTTAGCGGCTGAATGCCGTTGGCGTAAACAAACCTTACTCTTTTCTGCGACCTTAGAAGGCCGTGGTGTTGAAGGATTTACCGCGGATCTCCTGAATAATCCAGCAGAAATTACCGCAGAGCCGCCTCGTCGTGAACGAAAAAAAATCGCACAGTGGTATCATCGTGCTGACAGCATGAAGCATAAACTCGAGCTATTGAAAGTGATTCTTACCCAGCAAGCTGAGCGTTCAATCGTGTTTATCAAAACTCGTGAACGTTTAGCAGAACTACGCGGAGAGTTAGAGCGAGCTCAAATCCCTTGCGCTTGGATCCAAGGTGAAATGCCACAAGATCGACGTAATAATGCCATCAGTCGTTTTCGTGAAGGCGATATCAATATCCTACTGGCGACCGATGTTGCTGCGCGAGGCATTGATATTCCCGATGTCAGCCACGTGATTAACTTTGATATGCCACGCAGTGCCGATGTCTATCTCCACCGTATTGGTCGAACCGCTCGAGCTGGTAAAAAAGGCAATGCGATCTCTTTAGTCGAAGCGCATGATCAAATGATGATGGATCGTGTCGCTCGTTATGTAAAAGAAGAGATTAAAGAACGCTTTATTGATGGATTACGCCCAACGCATAAAAAATCAGTGTTTAAGAAAAAGAAAAAAGACGAGAGTAAAAAGAAAGTTGCCGCCAAAAGCGTAAAGAAAAAAACCAAGAAAAAGAAATAAGCCCAATAAAAAAGCCGATGAACAATCCATCGGCTTTTTTTATTACTCATCCGTTAACGATGCCGCTAGTGTTCACGTGTCGCTCGGAAAATAATTTCCGGAGCACGTTCTTGCGCTAAGTTAAGGTTAACCATGGTTGGAGCGATATACGCTAAGTTATCACCGCCATCCAGAGCTAAATTACTTTGGTTTTTACGCTTAAACTCTTCGAGCTTCTTCGCGTCAGCACACTCAACCCAACGCGCGGTTGCCACATTGACGCCTTCGTAAATCGCTTCCACATTGTATTCTGATTTCAAACGTGCCACGACCACGTCAAACTGCAGTACCCCCACCGCACCAACAATCAAATCGTTATTTTGCAGTGGACGGAAAACTTGCACGGCTCCCTCTTCAGAGAGTTGCACTAGCCCTTTCAGTAGCTGTTTTTGTTTAAGAGGATCGCGCAGACGAATGCGGCGGAACAGCTCTGGAGCAAAGTTAGGGATCCCAGAAAATTTCAGTGATTCACCTTGGGTAAAAGTATCGCCAATTTGAATTGTACCGTGGTTATGCAAACCAATGATATCTCCAGCGAAAGCTTCTTCGGCACGTGAGCGGTCACCAGCCATAAAAGTCACTGCATCAGAAATACTAACTTGCTTACCAAGGCGAACATGATTCATCTTCATGCCCTGTTTGTACGTCCCAGAAACAATGCGCATAAAGGCAATACGATCTCGGTGTTTAGGATCCATATTGGCTTGAATTTTAAACACAAAACCGGAGAACTTCTCTTCCGTCGCTTCAACCACACGCTCATTTGCTTGACGAGCCAAAGGCGCAGGAGCCCACTCAGTTAACCCATCGAGCATATGATCAACACCAAAGTTACCGAGTGCGGTACCAAAAAATACCGGCGTCAGCGCACCTTGCATAAAGAGATCAAGATCAAACTCGTGAGAGGCACCCAACACCAACTCTAACTCTTCACGTAATTGATTGGCTAAATCAGTCCCAATTTGAGTATCTAACTCCGGGTTATTTAGCCCTTTGATCACTCGTTGCTCTTGGATAGTATGTCCCTGTCCAGAAGAGTATAAAATGGTTTCATCACGATGGATGTGGTATACCCCTTTAAACGCCTTACCACAACCAATCGGCCATGTGATCGGTGCACAAGCAATGTTTAGCTCATCTTCGACCTCATCGAGCAGCTCCATCGGATCTCGAATTTCGCGGTCCAATTTATTCATAAAGGTAATAATTGGCGTATCGCGCAGACGAGTAACTTCCATCAACTTACGCGTTCGATCCTCAACCCCTTTTGCCGCATCGATCACCATCAGACATGAATCGACCGCGGTTAATGTCCGATAGGTATCCTCCGAGAAATCTTCGTGTCCGGGAGTATCAAGGAGATTGACCAACGCATTTTGATAAGGGAACTGCATCACCGATGTGGTGACAGAGATGCCACGCTCTTTCTCCATCTCCATCCAGTCAGATTTAGCATGCTGTGCAGAACCACGGCCTTTTACTGTACCTGCGGTTTGAATAGCGCGTCCAAATAATAAGACTTTTTCGGTAATGGTAGTTTTACCCGCATCGGGGTGCGAAATAATAGCAAAGGTTCGGCGCTTTGAGACTTCGCCGATAAAAGGAGTCGTTGACATGCAAGGTATCTTCTTTTTCGGCCGACAGCTAACTCAATGCGAGGTGTCGACCTTATGGTTCAAATTATCGGATATTCTCGCTGATCTTAAGGCTTGGAGCAACTAAAGGCGTATCGCATTATTTAATCAGAAAAGTTAATTTATCTATCATTATGAACTATAAATACTAAACACCTAAAAATAGATTCAACGCTGATGACATTAAAGCCTATCAACTCCCTTGCGTTTCGACAAGCGAACACCGTATTTTGGGTCTCCGTGTTGGTTGGCCTGTGCTTTAGCATGTACCATACTTTGGTCGATTTGCATCATGAACAAAAACGAGTTGAAGAATATTATCAATTCAAACTCGTGCAAAATTACACCAATGCCAGCCAAGCGGCTTATCACCTTAATCATCTATTGGCAGAGCAAGTGGTCTCTTCTTTAATGACGGATCCTGCCATCATTAACGCAGCAGTGATTGATGATTTTGGTGATGTACTGGCTAAGCAGCAACGACCTATCAGTCATCACTCATTAATGATAAACGGTTTGGTGAGTTACCTTACACCTGAAAGTCCAGTTTTTGTCAGTGAATTACATCAACCCGATTCACAGATTGTGGTCGGCAAACTGACTTTTATGATTGATGGCAATAGCATTGCTCATGCGTTTATCGCCAAAACCACCCGAGTGATTCTGTTTGACTTACTGCGTAATACGTTATTAACGGTTATTTTACTGGCCTTTTTTTACCGCAAACTCTCGCGTCCTATCACCAGCTTAATTGACTGGGTACGTTCATTACCTACGGCTCAATCACCCATCCCCACCAATTTACTACGCCCCAAAGATGAATTAAGCGAGCTTGCCTCTAGCTTTCATTCTTTATGGCAAGACAAAGAAAAAGCGCAAGCCAAACTAAACTATTTAGCCTACTACGACGGCTTAACTGGATTAGCTAACCGAGGACTATTGCTGCAAACACTGACTCAAGCGATTGAATACGCACATCAACGCCAGCAAACGGGTGCGCTTTTTTACTTAGATTTAGACCGCTTTAAAACCATTAATGATTCTTTAGGACACACGATTGGTGACACCTTAATTCAATCCATTGCCCACCGTTTACAAGCTTGGGCAAACCATAGTTATACTGCCGCTAGAGTCGGTGGTGATGAATTTGCAATCATTATTCCTAGTTTACCTTATCAACAAATTTCCAGTATCGCTCAGCAGTTACTGGCTTTGTTGGCTAATCCTCACTCGATCGATGGCCACCAGCTGTATTGTACTGCCAGCATTGGCATTGCCACCTTCCCTTCTGAAGGGGTCACCAGTTTGGATGTGTTTCGACAAGCGGATACCGCCCTTTATCGTGCAAAAATCTGTGGGCGAAATAAATATTTATTTTATGAACCCGAAATGCAGGCGCAAGTAGAGACGTTTCTTGATATAGAGAAGGGGCTTCATGAAGCTTTGCAATTCCATCAATTAGAGCTTTATTACCAACCACAAGTGAATGAGCAGCATCAATTGATCGGTGTCGAAGCGTTAATCCGTTGGCATCATCCAGAAAAAGGGTTACTTCCTCCCGGTATTTTTATGCCGGTTGCCGAAGAGACCGGACAAATTTTACCGATTGGCCGCTGGATCATCGAGCAAGCTTGTTATCAACTCTCTCAATGGCAAAAACGTGGCGTGCTTCCTGAACATTTTCGTCGTCTAGCGATCAATATTAGCCCTCTTCAATTTTCACAGGCTTCTTTTGTAGAGCATATCGTCGCAACTTTGCAGCAAAGCGGGATCAGTGGTGATTATATTGAGTTAGAAATCACTGAAGGCTTACTGTTAGAGAATATCGATGAAGCCATTCAAAAAATTGCTCAACTAAAAAGTCAGTCGCTGCATCTGGCGATTGATGATTTTGGCACGGGGTATTCATCGCTACGCTACTTAAAAGATCTTGCGGTTGACGTATTAAAAATCGATCGTTCTTTTGTTACCCAATTACACTTAGATCCTAGCGCGCAGGCGATTGTCGATACTATTTTATTGATTGCCAAACGTCTTGATTTGCAAGTGATTGCCGAGGGCGTTGAAGATAAGTTCGAGCTAGAAGCACTAAAAACTATGGGTTGCACACAGTTTCAAGGTTATTTGTTTGATAAGCCGTTGAACTGTCAAGAACTTGAGCAACGATTTACTCACCATTGTTACTCAAAAACGTCTTAGCGATGAATAAAAAGAGCGCGATACCCACAACGCTGAAGTATTAGTGAATGAAGAAATCAAAGGAAGAAATAACTCATGATGATCGCATCTTCTTTGCCATGCTCGGTCGGGTAATAATTAAAACGTCGATCAATCTCGTTAAAACCTGCATCTTGATACAACTGAAAAGCGCGTTGGTTACTCGCTCGCACTTCTAACCAAGCACTTTGTGCTTGCAAGCGCTCACCTTGCTGAATAAAGTCTTCAATCAATTGCTTACCGTAACCTTTACCCTGCTCACTTGGCGCAATCGCTAAGTTAAGTAAGGTAATTTCACCGACAACATGCTGCGCATAATAGTACCCCAATAGCTGATCGTTAAGTAACATAGCTCGATGGCATGCGCCACGGCTAGCTAAATCATTAATCATGCTCTGTGACCAAGGGTGAGAATGAGCCTGTTGTTCTATCGACCAAACTTGGCGTAAATGTTCAACAGAAAGGGGAACAAAATGGATACTCATTATTTATTGCGCTCCGTAGGCACAGATTTGTTGCCATAAATCTCGTCGATAATGCGTGTTGCCTTCAACCTCGCTTAACGCTGGCGTGTGTAATGCATTTGCCGTTGTGACGGCACTTGCTTGACAATCGACATACCATATCCATTGCAGATCATTGAGTTCCAATTGACAGAGTTGCTGAGGATAGACATGTCTGGCTTGTGATAAATTGAGATTAAAACTGTTTAATACTCGTTCCAACCAAACCAATTGTGAACCGGAAGGCAAAAGCGAGCTAACCAGTAATAATCGGCACTGTTTATCGAGAGACTCTATCGGGGGGGAGTAGCCAGCCAATCGCTGTGGATGAATAAGCTGCCACTCTTGAATACCCATCGCTTGTAAATAATGTTGCTGCTCAAACATAGTGTTCTACTTCACGAAATTTATCTGCATATGCTAACAAATATCGACCATCAAGCCTATAGCGGAAGTATTGAGAGCTATTCTGTTACTTATCTAAATGCTTAAAGGCATCGGTAAATTCAGGGCAATATTCAATGATACCTTGACGATCAATGAAGGCATCCTCCCATAAAGCGACCACTTGAAAAGCAGAGGCAAGCTCAGGCCATGGACAAGAAAAACCATGAGTCTGTGCTTCTTTAAACCCAAACCGTTGATAGTAATTAGGATCTCCTAACACCACACAAGCAGGATAACCAAGCTCACCGAGTGAACTTAACCCTTCATTCACCAGCAATGCACCGATGCCTTGCTGGCGATATTCTTTCGCCACGGCTAATGGTGCTAATCCTTGCCAGTTGAGATCCTCACCATTGAGTGTCACTGGACTAAACAGAGCGTAGCCGACAATCTCCCCTTGCTCGTCACAAGCCACTAATGACAGCGTTCGACGTCCATTCTCACGTAGTGATGTCACCAAATTAGCTTCACTATTGGTAGCGAATACCGCGCTTAATAATCGCTCAACAGCGAGAATATCCGCAGGAGCTTCAGTTCGAATAAGCATTCATTACCTCATTTTGTGTGTTTGGCATCTGCATGCCTTTATGCACAAAATCAGCCAACTGGTGAAGCAAAATTTGCAATACTGGAGGTAATTGTTCAAGATCCACACTATCCATCAAGTTTTTGACAGCCAATCCTAATTCGGTATCTCCTTCAATCGACAAACGTCTTTGGAAGAACAAGGTATCAGGATCCTCTTTACGACCAGCAATTAAAATAAAATCATTCAAATACCCACTAAAACTGACATCTTCTTGGCAAGGGCGATCGGCCACAATTAACTGCGGATGTTGATAGCTAATAAACCAACGTAATGCGAGATCATGTATTTCTATTTTAAGCCATTTTCCCTCAAGAAACTCAAAATCGCCATCAGCGAGCGCTTCTTGAAACACTAACTTCAGCCCCTCTAACAAGGCTGTTTTTTGTACTCGATGAGGCAATAAATGGACTGGAGATCGCAAAATTGATGGGGCGTTTTGTACGAGTTGACGACGAATCTTGTTTATCACGCGTATTATCCGTTACCTTAAGAGACTGAACGCCCATCATAATGGATGTTAAGGTCACAATACCTGTTATGCATCAAAAAATGGTTATCGATTAAGATGAGCAATGACGCTTTCCAGCGTATCAAATCAAGGTTATAGTTGATGGGTTTCTGATGAGTAATTCTTACCGTGAATAGCACATACTGTATAGCATTGGTCATATTTTGATGGCCGCTCAAGATTTATCCTATTGGTTTGGCCATCTTGCCGATTCTAGTCCGGCGTTTATGGCTATTTTAGATAACCAACATCACTATGTTTTAATCAATGAGCGTTATGCCGAACTAACCGGTTTAACTTGCTTTGAATTGATTGGTATGAATGATAGCGATACGTTCGGAGACGCTTTCTATCAGCAAGTAAAACCTTATTATATCAATGCCTTTGCTGGACAGGCACAAGAACTGACATTAACTCTCAATCATCCATCACGTAGCACGAGTCAATGGCACCTCAATATTACACCACTGATTCAGACGCCTCACCACCCTGATTATATTATTGTTCATGCCTTAGAGACCTCAGAACAACACCGGCTCTTACATTCACTGCAAGAATCTGAACTTAAGTTCAGCGCACTCAGTGCACTCCTTAATGAAGGGGTTTTCTTAATTGAAGATGATTGTATATTGGCCGCGAATCCTTCTGCAGCGCGCTTACTTGGCTTCGATGAAACACAGGATTTGCTGGGAGAAACGCTTTCATCATTATTTAGCGATGAAAGCAACCAAAGTGGTTTTAATCACACCTTAGTTCAACAGTTGCTGATCAATCCTATCCACTGTTTCACACATGCTGATTACGGCCCTCCTAAAAGAGTCCAGTTAAGCGCGGTCAGAACGCCACTGTTCGGTAGTCATGTACAGCTGGTGGTTATGGAAGATAAATCGACAATGACCCCTATTTCATCGTCTTATCCGGCCGATGAAGGGTATGTGGATTCGTTAAGTGGTGTCTATACGCGCACTGGTTTTATCAAACGCCTTGATCATCTTATTGAACAACATACGCCGTTGATCATGCTCTATCTCGACATTGATAACTTTAAAAATATTAATGATTCATTAGGACACCATATCGGCGATAACGTCATTAAAGAAGTGGCAATTCGTCTAAAACGCCTACTTCCGGCGCAAGCGATACTCGGTCATCTGGGTGGGGATGAATTTGCGCTTATTTTACCTTACCCAGAGCATCGCCACAGCGGTGAGATGCTCGCTGAACGGATCATCAACTTAATTAATCAACCTTTTGATTTGCATCACTTTAGTAAACGATTGGCCTGCTCTATTGGCAGCGTGCTTTACCCCGGTGATGGCCACAATGCTCGCGTTCTACTACAAAATGCCGATACTGCCATGTATGAAGCCAAAGAGCGTGGCCGTAACCGCTTAGTGCAGTTTGATAATCAAATGAACAAAGAAGCGCGCATGCGCTTGTGGCTGGAAATTGAGCTGCAAAAAGCCTTGCAACAAAATGGTTTGGAAGTCTGGTATCAACCCAAAGTCAACGCTCGTGATTTTAGTATTAATGGTGCTGAGGCATTGGTACGCTGGAAGCATCCGATTGAAGGGTACATCAGTCCTGGGGCTTTTATTCCGGTCGCAGAAAAAGCCGGGTTAATCGAACATTTGGGCCGAGTGGTGATCCGTGAAGTATTTACCACAGTCAAGCGTTGGGAGCAGCAAAACCTACTGCCAGGCAATGTCGCGATCAATATATCGCCTGAACAATTTGCCAACCCACAGTTGATCGATTATCTGACTAAGTTACTTCGCCAAACACAGTTAAATCCTCGTTATATTACCTTTGAATTAACCGAAAGCGCGATCATGAGTGGTAGTGAACATACTCTGCAAATGCTCAGTGCAATAAAAAAATTAGGCTTTAGCTTATCGATTGACGATTTTGGAACTGGCTATTCATCGCTAGCGTATTTAGCCCGTTTCCCGATCGACGAATTAAAAATTGATCGATCGTTTATCAGCGATATGGATAACTTACCCAAACAGATCACGGTGATCGAAAGCATTATTAAACTGGGTCAATCCCTCAATCTAACCGTGGTAGCAGAAGGCGTTGAAACTCAACAACAGGCGATACTGTTATCTAACCTTCATTGCCATACGATCCAAGGTTTTCATTTTTATCGTCCCCAACCTAAAGAAGAGGTTGAAGTACTTTTTTCCCAGCATCGCCGTAGCCACTAAAGCACTCCGTCCGGCTACTCTCGTCGCGATTGATGATCAATAATCCGAGAATTTTCTTCCCTTTGAATCACTTAAAATAGCCATTGATTGAGTGAAACCTGCCTTATATCAATTCCCTAACACAGAATAATTCCTACACTAACGCACATTTATCAAAAAACAGTAATGAGCAATGGAACTACTCTGCCCAGCGGGTAATTTACCCGCCCTAAAAACCGCCGTTGATTGTGGCGCAGACGCGGTCTATCTCGGATTTAAAGATGAGACCAATGCCCGGCACTTCGCAGGACTCAATTTCAGTGGTAACAAACTCGATAAAGCGATCCAATATGCCCATGACCGACATAAAAAAGTTCATGTCGCTTTAAACACTTTCGCTCATCCAGAGGGATTTCAGCGTTGGACGCAAGCCGTCGATAATGCAGCAAACTCTGGTGTTGATGCTTTGATCATCGCTGATATTGCCTTACTCGATTACGCGACACAACATTACCCGGATATGGAGCTGCACCTTTCGGTACAAGCTTCAGCGACGAATGTCAAAGCAATTGAGTACTACCAACAACAGTTTAATATTAAGCGAGTTGTGCTGCCTCGAGTACTCTCCATTCATCAAGTAAAGCAACTGTCTCGGACAATCCCTTCCGGTGTAGAGCTAGAAGTTTTCGCTTTTGGCAGTTTATGCATTATGTCCGAAGGTCGTTGTTATCTGTCTTCTTACCTAACCGGCGAGTCTCCCAATACGGTTGGCGCTTGCTCACCAGCCAAATATGTTCGCTGGCAAGAAACCGCTAATGGGCTTGAATCTCGCTTAAATAATGTTCTTATCGACCGCTATACGCATGGTGAAAATGCGGGCTACCCGACCCTGTGTAAAGGACGCTTTATCAGTGATATCGCCGGTCAATCTAAGCATTATCATGCACTTGAAGAGCCCACCAGTTTAAATACCTTGTCTATGTTACCTGAATTGTTTGCGGCTAACGTTGCCTCGGTCAAAATTGAAGGACGACAGCGCAGCCCTGCTTACGTTGAACAAGTGACGAAAACTTGGCGTGCAGCCATTGATAGCTATCTTGCTGCACCAGAGCGCTACCAAGTTCGAACGGAATGGGATAACTGCTTAGCGAATGTGTCGGAAGGAAGACAAACCACACTCGGTGCATACCATCGACAGTGGCAATGATAGGATAGAAAATCATGAAATACGCTTTAGGCCCATTACTGTATTTTTGGCCCAAAACAGACGTCGAATCGTTTTATCAACACGCTCTGTCTAGCTCAGCGGATATCGTTTATTTAGGCGAAACCGTCTGTTCGAAACGTCGCGAAATGAAAGCGGGCGATTGGTTTGATATTGCCAAGCAGCTCGCGGCAGCAGGAAAAGAAGTCGTCCTCTCGACCATGGCGCTCTTAGAAGCGCCCAGTGAAATCAATCTGATGAAGAAGTACATTGATAATGGTGAGTTTACTATTGAAGCGAATGACGTGGCAGCGATTCAGCTTGCTTATCAACAAGGCGTCCCGTTTGTCGTTGGTCCTGCTATCAATTGTTATAACGCTTATGTGCTCAAACGGTTTCTACAACAAGGTATGATTCGCTGGTGTATGCCCGTCGAGTTATCGCGTGAATGGTTAATCAATGTGTTGAATCAGTGTGATGATTTGAATATTCGTGGCAAATTTACCACCGAGGTGTTTGCGCATGGTTATTTACCACTCGCCTATTCGGCCCGTTGTTTCACCGCGCGCGCAGAAAACCTAGCCAAAGACGAGTGTCAAACCTGTTGTATTCGCTATCCGACCGGTATTCAGGTCACCAGTCAGGAGGGGCAAGCCGTCTTTAACCTCAATGGCATTCAAACTCAATCTGGCTATTGCTATAACTTAATCAATGAGCAAGCGGGCATGCAAGGATTCGTCGATGTCGTTCGTCTTAGTCCATTAGGGCAGGAGACTTTTTCACTTATCGATGCGTTTAAAGCCAATCAAAACGCCGAGCATCCTCAACGGTTAGACAACCATCAATGCAATGGTTATTGGCATCAATTACCAGGATTAGACGTTCATTATCAATAGTTCTCTGACGCCCAACTCATAAAAATTGGCTTGGGCGTCCGTAAATCGCGTTATTGTGCGACTCGCGCTTTGGCTAAATGAGCTTCTCGTAAATCATGATACATACGGCCTAATTCAATAAAGGCATAACGATGCTCAACATACTCATAGACATTAAAAGCAATCGCTAATTTATACAGCGAAATAGCCTGTGCAAAGTTATCTTCCATTTGATAACGTTTACCAAGATAGAAGTACGCCTCGGTGAGCTGCTGTGCCAATAAGGTATTATCACGGGTGGTGCTTAATAGCGCTTTAAACACCTGATCTTGTGGAATCTCATCCAGCATCACACCAACCAATACCCAGCCCCACTGTTCATCATGATCTTGATAGCGGTTCAATAAATCGTTCTTCGCTTGCTGTGGATTGACATCCGATTGAATAATGTAGAGCCACAAAGCGCGAAAAGGGTCGCTCGGGTCTTGCTGATAATGAGCTTGAATATCTTGTAACGCGAGCTCTGGACGGTCACCATAATACAGGGCGATAGCGCGGTTTCTAAGGGCATATTCGTTGCTTGGATCAAGTTCTAAAGTAGAGTCAAATGCTTCATAGGCAGCATCAAATTCACCTGCTTCGGTATAATAAACCCCAAGCAAATTAAAAATATCTGGCTGAGCCGGGTTTAAGGCCAATGACTGAGTAAAGTCTAATCGTGCTAGATCTCGCAGTCCGAGATTATCGTAGCCATTGCCACGTTCAAAAAACATTTTTGCTCGCAGTTCATCGTTCAAATCGGTACGCTGCAATAATTGGCTTAAACGAGCAATCTGCACTTCCTGCTGAATCGTGGATTGCAAGGGAATCGCCATCGGTGGATAAACCCAGTGCGTTGCTTGAGAACCACCTTTTACGGCGCATCCAGCCAATAACAAAATCATGACACTTACTAGAGCGCTTTGAAACCATTTCACAAATCAGTACTCCTGTGGTTCCCCTAATCAATAAAAAAGGGAGCGAATAGGCTCCCTTTATAACATGCTTTATCACGAAAAAGCGAAAACTGTTATTTCACTTCTGTCGTTAAGCGATTATTCTGCCGCAGGTGCAGTGTTTTCTGCACTGGCTTCTTCTGCTGGTTTCTCTACCGCTTCTTTCATGCTCAAACGAACACGACCTTGACGGTCTATCTCCAACACTTTTACTTGTACTTCTTGGCCTTCTGCAAGGACGTCTGACACTTTTTCAATACGCTTATCTGCGATTTGTGAAATATGTACTAGGCCATCTTTACCAGGAAGAATCGTTACAAAGGCACCAAAATCAGCAAGACGAGCAACTTTACCCGTATAAATCTTACCGACTTCGACTTCCGCGGTAATTTGCAGAATACGACGAATCGCTTCTTGCGCTTGATCACCGTCAGTGGCAGCAATTTTGATCGTACCGTCATCTTCGATTTCAATCGTCGTGCCCGTTTCTTCGGTCAACATACGAATCACTGCACCGCCTTTACCAATCACATCTTTGATCTTTTCAGAGCTGATCTTCATGGTATGGATACGAGGCGCAAATTCTGAAATATCATCACGGGCACCAGCAATTGCTTGATCCATAACTGAAAGAATGTGCAAACGAGCACCTTTCGCTTGGTTCAGAGCAATCTGCATGATCTCTTTAGTGATACCTTCGATCTTGATATCCATCTGTAGTGCAGTCACACCGTTTGAGGTACCTGCCACTTTAAAGTCCATATCACCAAGATGATCTTCATCACCTAAAATGTCAGAAAGAACAACGAAATTCTCGTCTTCTTTGACTAGGCCCATTGCGATACCAGCAACAGAAGCCTTAATAGGCACGCCAGCATCCATAAGAGCCAAAGATGAACCACATACTGAGGCCATTGATGATGAACCGTTTGATTCAGTGATCTCAGAAACAACACGTACCGTGTACGGGAATTCATCCGCAGAAGGCATTACCGCTGCGATACCGCGCTTAGCCAAACGACCATGACCAATTTCACGACGCTTAGGTGAACCAACAAAACCTGTCTCACCAACACAGTAAGGAGGGAAGTTGTAATGCAGCATGAAGTAATCTTTACGCTCACCCGTTAACTCATCGATAATTTGAGCATCACGCTGAGTGCCTAGTGTCGCCGTGACTAGTGCTTGCGTTTCACCACGAGTGAACAAAGAACTACCATGTGTACGTGGTAATACACCGGTACGTACATCCAAGGCACGGATCATGTCTTTTTCACGACCATCAATACGTTTTTCACCCGCAATGATGCGACCACGAACGACTTGTTTTTCAAGTGCGCCTAGCAGCTTCTTAATTTTCATTACATCTTGCGAATCATCTTCAGCCAAGATCGCCGCAATGACATCGGCTTTGATCGCCGCGACTTTCTCGTAACGCGCCATTTTTTCGATGATTTGGTACGCTTCGGTTAGACGAACTTCAGCTAGCTGAGCAATTTTCTCTTTTAATGCGGTATTTTCTTGTGGTGCAACCCAATCCCAAGATGGCGTAGCCACTTCAGCTGCAAATTCATTGATGGCATTAATGACCACTTGTTGTTGATCGTGACCATAAACCACCGCGGCTAGCATCTCTTCTTCGCTGAGGATGTCGGCTTCTGACTCAACCATCAACACCGCGCCTTCCGTACCTGCAACAACAAGGTCAAGACGTGATTGATCCAACTCTTTCGGGCTTGGGTTAAGTACCAATTGACCATTGATATGACCAACACGAGCAGCACCAATTGGACCATTAAATGGCATGCCAGAAATCGCTAACGCAGCAGAGGTACCAATCATGGTAACGATATCTGGTTGAACATTTGGGTTAACCGATACTACCGTGGCAATCACTTGTACTTCGTTAGTAAAAGCATCATGGAACAGAGGGCGAATAGGACGGTCGATAAGACGAGCGATTAACGTTTCACTTTCTGAAGGACGACCTTCACGCTTAAAGAAACCGCCAGGAATTTTACCCGCAGCGTAGGTACGCTCTTGGTAGTTAACCGTTAATGGGAAGAAATCTTGTCCTTCTACGGCGTCTTTTTTACCAACCACAGAAACAAAAACGGCGGTATCATCCATCGTCGCCATCACAGCGGCTGTCGCTTGGCGAGCCATTACACCGGTTTCTAACGTCACGGTATGATTACCGTATTGGAAAGTTTTCACTACTGGTTTTTCGAACATTAAGTTTTTCCTTTTCTAGGTGAGACCTAGATAAATTGAACAAGACTCAAAGCACTACCAATCGCGACTAGTAAAAAAAGACTCGCTGATCCTAATCTGTTTTTAATAGCCGCGACCTGCTGGTCGACTGGGGTGACTGTAATGCGATGAGAAATAATCGTGCCAACCATCAAAGTTGGACGGGATGTAGTATAAACTACTTAGCTAGGGATATGCCAAATTTAGATAACAAAAAAAGGGGCATTAGCCCCTTTTTTAAACAAACTGTACTATGCAGCCACTGATTAGCGACGTAGGCCTAGACGTTTGATAAGGTCTTGGTAGCGTCCTAGATCTTTACCTTTTAGGTAGTCTAGAAGTTTACGACGACTTGAAACCATACGTAGCAGACCACGACGGCTGTGGTGATCGCCTTTGTGCGTTTTGAAGTGACCTTGTAAGTGGTTGATAGAAGCAGTCAGTAGTGCTACTTGTACTTCTGGTGAACCAGTATCGCCTTCGGCACGTGCGTATTCAGCAACGATTGCTGCTTTAGTTTCTGCATTCAGAGACATTATTCTCTCCTAAAGAGTTAAGTTTATTATTGTGCCAGCCAATCTCTGATTCAGCCGACACGCGAGCGCGAATTATAGGGAATAACGCGCAGACACACAAGCGCAAACTCGCTTAGCCTGAGCGGATTATTGTGGATAAACCACTAAACGTTTCGGAGCGACTTTTCCATCTTGATCAATTTGCCCTACGCCAAGAAAACGCCGTTGTTCGCCTTCGGTCATTCTAACCAGACCTTCGGTGGGGGCTCCGAAAACTTGCACCGCTTGTCCATGTTGAACCATATGGGCAAGTTCAGCAATCAGGTTAACCTCTGGCAAATCTTGTACAGCCGTATCCATTGGCAGTAGCAATTCATCCAATCGCTGATACTTCTCACTCTCTTCGCCCTGTACTTCTTCAACCAAGGCATTCAATTGCTCTAAGGTCACCATGCTTTGATACGGGTAATTGGCGACTCCAATACGGCGCAACATGGTGACATGAGCACCACAACCGAGCATCTCACCTAAATCATCAACAATCGTTCGAATGTAAGTCCCTTTAGAACAGTGGACTTCCATCTCTACTTCATCGCCTTCAAAACGGTGTAAGGTGATCTCATAGACATTGATTTTTCGAGCTTCACGGGCCACTTCAATCCCTTGGCGCGCATACTCATAAAGTGGCTTACCTTGATGTTTTAAGGCAGAAAACATCGAAGGAACTTGCCAGGTTTGCCCCTGAAAAGAAGCAATATGAGTCAGCAGTGTTTCACGCTGTACATTGACCGGACGAGTTTCTACTACTTGACCATCAGAATCTGAGGTATCAGTGCGCTGACCTAGTTTAGCAATCACACGATAACGCTTATCAGAATCGAGTAAAAACTGAGAAAACTTGGTCGCCTCCCCCAAACAAATCGGTAACATCCCCGTCGCTAATGGATCAAGCGCACCGGTGTGTCCTGCTTTTTCAGCAAAATAGAGGCGTTTCACTTTCTGTAGTATATCGTTCGATGAGATGCCCGTGGTTTTATCGAGTAGTAAGACGCCGTTAATTGCACGGCCTTTACGACGTCGTGCCATTACTCTTCGTCCTCTCGACCTGCATCTTGTTGACGACGTTTATCTTGATTGACCACTTCAGTGACTAAGTTAGACATCCGCATCCCTTCGACAAGAGTATTGTCATAGTGGAAACGAATTTCTGGTGTTAGACGTAAGCGAATTCGCTTACCAAGCATCATACGAATGTGCACTTCGTGCTCACGCAGCGCTTTAATACAAGACTCTGGTGTTTGCTCTCCGATACAAAGAAAGGTCACAAACACTTTCGCATACGCTAAGTCTCGTGAGACTTCCACATCGGATATGGTAACCATTCCTAAACGTGAATCACGAACTTCACGCTGTAAAATCATCGCTAATTCTTTTTGTAATTGCTGAGCCACTCGCTGAGTTCGGCTAAATTCTTTTGGCATATTTTTTCTCACTAATAGAAAGAATGGGGGGATGGTTTCCCAGCCCCCCATGGTGTATTCAACAACCTAACATTACCGTAAATGCAATTTTAGTTGCTAGTCGATGGTACGCTGGATCTCAACGATTTCAAAGACTTCGATCTGGTCACCAACGCGTACGTCGTTATAGTTTTTAACGCCGATACCACATTCGTAACCATTCTTAACTTCAGCTACATCATCTTTAAAACGACGTAGTGATTCAAGCTCGCCTTCATAAATAACCACGTTATCACGTAGAACACGGATTGGACTGTTACGCTTAATGGTACCTTCCGTTACCATACAGCCAGCAATCGCACCCAGTTTTGGTGATTTGAAGACATCACGTACTTGAGCAAGACCAATGATCTCTTGCTTAAATTCAGGGGCAAGCATACCGCTCATCGCTTGCTTCACTTCATCGATCAATTGGTAAATGATCGAGTAGTAACGCAGATCGATATTTTCATCTTCAATCGTACGACGAGCAGAGGCATCGGCACGCACGTTAAAACCAACCACGATAGCGTTAGATGCTGCCGCTAATACCGCATCCGTTTCCGTAATACCGCCAACACCAGAACCGACAATGTTCACTTTAACTTCATCAGTTGATAGTTTTTTCAGTGATTCAGCAATCGCTTCTACAGAACCTTGTACGTCGGCTTTCAGTACCACGTTCAACTCAGCAACATCACCGGCCGCCATATTTGAGAACATGTTCTCAAGTTTAGACTTCTGTTGACGAGCGAGTTTAACATCACGGAATTTACCTTGACGATAGTTAGCCACTTCACGAGCTTTACGCTCATCACGAACCACGGTTGCTTCATCACCAGCAGAAGGAACGCCAGATAAACCGAGGATCTCAACTGGAATTGATGGGCCAGCATGCTCAATCTCGTTACCCACTTCATCACGCATCGCACGTACACGGCCATATTCCTGACCACATAAAACGATGTCGCCTTTATTCAAGGTACCCGATTGAACCAACACAGTCGCGACTGGGCCACGGCCTTTATCTAAGCGAGATTCAATCACCACGCCTGACGCCATACCTTCTTTAACGGCTTTCAACTCAAGCACTTCTGCTTGTAGAAGAATCGCTTCAAGTAAGCCATCAATATTGGTGCCTTGTTTAGCAGAGATATGGACGAACATGTTTTCGCCGCCCCACTCTTCAGGCATGATATCGTACTGAGCAAGCTCATTTTTCACGTTATCTGGATTAGCCGCTTCTTTATCGATTTTGTTGACCGCAACGATAAGAGGAACCCCTGCCGCTTTCGCATGCTGAATCGCTTCTACCGTTTGAGGCATTACGCCATCATCTGCAGCAACAACCAACACAACGATATCCGTTGCTTGAGCACCACGAGCACGCATTGAAGTAAACGCAGCGTGTCCCGGAGTATCAAGGAAGGTAATCATACCATTAGGCGTTTCTACATGGTAAGCACCGATATGCTGGGTAATACCACCCGCTTCGGCATCAGCCACGTGAGTACGACGAATATAGTCAAGCGTTGACGTTTTACCATGGTCAACGTGGCCCATAATCGTTACCACAGGAGCACGAGAAACCAGTTCAAACTTATTATCACGATCAGAAAGAATGGCTTCTTCTAGCTCATTTTCTTTACGCAAAATAACTTTATGTCCCATCTCTTCTGCCACTAATTGAGCCGTTTCTTGGTCAATCACTTGGTTGATGGTAGCCATAGCGCCCATTTTCATCATCACTTTGATGACTTCGGTGGCTTTTACCGACATCTTATTGGCTAGCTCAGAAATTACGATGGTTTCACCAATCACAACGTCTGATTTAGCAACAACGGCGCTCTTATCGAAGCCATGTTGCATTGATGTAGGTTTGTTAATTCGACCTTTACGTCCCGCTTTACCGCCACGAGTACGTGAACCACGCTCTTGTTTATCATCACGTGAGGATAATTTGGTCTTTTTCAATTTGGCTGCACGACGAGCGCCTTCTTCACGACGGTCTGCTTCATCTTCCGCCTCACGTGCATGAGTTGAGGTGGTTAGATGGTAATCTGTATCTTCTTGCATATTGCCTTTTTTCTCTTCTTCAGCAGACCAGCGATCTTTATTTTTTTCGGCCAACTCGCGTGCTATCTCTAGCTGACGCTGACTTTCCTCTTCAATTTTACGCTGAGCCTCTTCTTCTTGGCGGCGTTTTAATTGTTCGGCCTCTTTTCGTGCTGCTTCTTGCTTTGATTTATCTTGTGCAGAACGCTCACGTTTTGCTTGATTGACTTCAACCGGTACATCACGTTGAGCTTCTTCGGCTTCACGCTTCGCCTTCTCTTCTGCTTCACGCTGAGCTTTCTCTTGCGCTTCACGTGCAGCCTTTTCTTCAGCCTCACGTTTCAATGCTGCTTCGGCTTCACGTTTGGCTTTTTCTTCTGCTTCACGTTGCGCTGCTTCTTCAGCTTCACGTTTAGCATCATCTTCAATTACACTGCGCTTAACATACGTCCGTTTTTTGCGCACTTCAACCTGAACATTCTTACTTTTACCACCACCGGCATTCACACTCAGTGTGCTGCGGGTTTTACGCTGGAGGGTTAAACGAGTCGGCTCAGAACCTTCACCATGTTCTTTACGCAAATGAGTAAGAAGTTTTTGTTTCTCTTCTTCACTTACATGATCTGAACCCGCTTTTTCCATACCTGCATCAGCAAGCTGTTCTAATAAGCGGTCAACTGGCGTACCAATTTCTTCACTCAGTGCTTTAACTGTAAGTTGTGTCATGCCGCTTCCTCCCCTGCTGAAACTATGCGTCTTCGCCAAACCAACAAATATTGCGAGCCGCCATAATTAATTCGCCCGCACGCTCTTCGGTTAGGCCTTCAATACCTTCAAGATCGTCGATGCCTTGGTCAGCGAGATCTTCCAGAGTTGCTACTCCTTTCGCTGCCAATTTAAATGCCATATCACGCTCTAAACCAGCTAAACCAAGCAGATCATCTGCTGGCTCAAGCCCTTCAAATGACTCTTCTTGCGTTAGGGCAATCGTCGTTAATGCCTCTTTGGCACGAGCGCGTATTTCTTCGATGATCTCTTCATTCAGACCATCGATTTCAAGCAACTCGCTTACTGGAACATAAGCTATCTCTTCTAACGTAGAGAAGCCTTCTTCTACTAACATCTCGGCAAAATCTTGCTCAATATCGAGGTACTTCATAAATTTCTCGATAGAGGCGGTTGATTCTTCTTGATGTTTTTTCTGTAAATCTGCAACCGTCATCACGTTCAGTTCCCAACCAGTAAGTTGAGAGGCTAAGCGGACGTTTTGACCATTGCGACCAATCGCTTGAGCTAAATTATCGGCTTCAACAGCAATATCCATTGAGTGGGCGTCTTCATCAACAATGATCGAAGCAACATCAGCAGGAGCCATCGCATTGATAACGAACTGCGCAGGGTTATCATCCCACAGCACGATATCGATACGCTCACCACCAAGCTCACTAGACACCGCTTGTACACGTGCACCACGCATACCTACGCAAGCACCGACAGGGTCGATGCGCTTATCGTTACTTTTCACCGCGATTTTAGCGCGAGAACCAGGATCACGTGCCGCGCCTTTTAGCTCGATCATCTCTTCGCCAATTTCTGGAACTTCAACACGGAAGAGTTCAGCAAGCATTTCCGGTTTAGAGCGCGTAATAAACAGTTGGAAACCACGAGCTTCAGGTGCCACTTTAAAGAGCAAACCACGCACTCGGTCACCTGAACGGAAGTTTTCACGTGGTAATTGGTCTTCACGTAGAATTACCGCTTCCGCGTTATTACCCAAATCAACAATCACGCTATCGCGGTTAACTTTCTTAACCACGCCAGTGACAAGCTCACCTTCGTTATCGATAAACTGTTCAACAATTTGCGCACGTTCGGCTTCACGGACTTTCTGTACGATCACTTGCTTAGCAGTTTGAGTGGTAATGCGATCAAAAGTCACTGACTCAATTTGATCTTCAATGTAATCACCCAACTGAACCGTTTCATCATCATAATTCGCCGCATCAAACGAGATCTCTTTGGTTGGATGCTCAACGTTTTCAACCACTAACCAACGACGGAAAGTTTCAAACTCACCCGTTTTACGGTCGATAGCAACACGAACCTCAATTTCCATTTCGTGTTTTTTCTTGGTCGACGTAGCCAAAGCTGTCTCTAACGCTTCAAAAATACGTTCACGAGGTACCGCTTTCTCATTAGAAACCGCCTCAACGACCGCTAAAATTTCTTTACTCATTGTTATAGCCTCTTAAGCTCTATTCTCTAGGAGAACTAAAATTTAGGGATCAGGTTAGCTTTGGCAATATTACTCAGGGCGAAATATTCTTCTTGCCCATCAGCAATAACGGTGACCGTTTCGCCTTCAACCGCATGGATAATACCTTTCCATTTACGGCGATTAGCAACAGCCATTTTTAAGACAATGCTGACCTCGTGACCTATAAACTGCTCGTAATGTGCTGCTTTAAAGAGTGGTCTTTCCAAACCAGGCGAGGATACTTCTAAGTTGTAAGCGACCGTGATCGGGTCTTCAACGTCCAGTACCGCACTGACTTGGTGACTAACTTCAGCACAAGCATCAACGGTGATGCCATTTTCATGATCAATATAGATACGCAGTGTTGAATGTTCACCAGCACGCACAAATTCTAATCCAACTAATTCATAACCTGTTGCCGCTACTGGCGCTTCAAGCATTTCAGTAAGTTGTCTTTCTAAACCAGTCATTTAAACCACTCCAGAAACAAAAAAAGGGCATAGAGCCCAATTTAAATTCCAAGCAAGCACCTGAAATTTTCATGATGAAATTCAGATAACAAAAAACCCCGAAAGTCGGGGTTTTTTGTTGCTGGACCCTGATAAATTGAGAAATTATTCTCAACTGCAGTGAGGTTAACACTGCCAAACTTGCATCAATTTACCACTTAGGTAAATGGTTGCGGGGGCCGGATTTGAACCGACGACCTTCGGGTTATGAGCCCGACGAGCTACCAAGCTGCTCCACCCCGCGTCCGACTTGTAAGCAATTATACGCGCTACAAGGTGATTTACAAGTTTGTAAATAATGGTGCCGAGAGAGGGACTCGAACCCTCACACCATAGGCGCTAGCACCTCATGCTAGTGTGTCTACCAATTTCACCATCTCGGCATAACCTGACTTATCTTTTGATAAGTTTAGCGAGGAATCTCATCGCCTTTAGGGGCTGGAATATCACTCACTGAGTTATCAGCTTGCTCGACCACATGACCTTGTAACGGGTCAACCCATTGTGATTCGGTTTTGTGTGTAGACATATTGCCTAACACCAAGCTAATAACAAAAAATGCGGTTGCAAAAACTGCAGTCATTCGGGTTAAAAAGTTACCTGAGCCACCAGCACCAAACACTGTGTTTGAAGCACCGGCACCGAATGAGGCTCCCATATCTGCGCCTTTACCTTGTTGAATCAACACTAGGCCGATAATACCAACCGCTGCCAACAGGTAAATCACAAGTAGAACTGTAAACATTGCTTCCACCTATGTTCCAAATTGTTGAGCCAGCGCCGTTCAATCATGCGACTTAAACAAGGCTAGCGACCTCCTCATCGAGGGCGGACGCAATACTAACGAATGCCCGTTTCGCTGACAAGAGGTATTTAGCAAAAAAGTCTTTTTTATCAATCAAACGGTCAAAAAAGGCTCAACAATCGGCATTGATAACGCTATTCTCTCTATTTATTAACATTGGTCGCCATTAAAAAATAGAGAAAAAGACGCTAAAAACTTAGCAATTGGCTTTGACCGCCGCCGCAATCTCTAACGCTGATGCTTGTACTAACTGGGCATCTTCGCCCTCTACCATCACTCGAATAAGAGGCTCGGTGCCCGACGCACGTAACAGTACCCGTCCTTTATCACCGAGCTGAGATTCAACCTGCTTTACCGCCGCCAATACCGCTGTCGATTCAAGAGGTTTGCTCTGCCCACTAAAGCGAACATTTTCTAACACTTGTGGATAGAGAGTCATACCTTGCGATAATTCATATAAAGACAAATTACTGTCAATAACCGAGGCTAACACTTGCAACGCGGCAACAATGGCATCTCCAGTCGTGACTTTGTCGAGTAAAATCACATGCCCTGAATTTTCAGCACCAATTTTCCACCCTTTTTCGAGCAGTTTTTCCATTACATAGCGATCACCGACCGCTGCGCGGACAAATGGAATACCTAGCTGCTTTAAGCCATTTTCCATGCCTAAATTCGTCATCAGGGTGCCAACCACCCCACCTTTCAGCTCACCTCGGCGCAGAGCATCACGAGCAATGATATAAGCTATCTGATCGCCATCGATTTTATGCCCCAAATGATCAACCATGATGATTCGATCACCATCACCATCAAAAGCCAGCCCTAAATCGGCTTGCTCAGCCACCACTTTCTGTTGCAAGGCACGAACATCGGTCGCACCCACCTGATCGTTGATGTTTAAACCATTCGGCTCAGTGCCGATGGAGACCACTTCTGCACCTAGCTCTTTAAAAACATTAGGGGCGATATGGTAGGTTGCCCCATGAGCGCAATCGACCACGATTTTTAAACCAGATAGACTAAGTGTGGAAGGAAAAGTACTTTTGCAAAATTCGATATAACGGCCAGCAGCATCGACCAAACGAGTCGCTTTACCCAACTCAGCCGATTCAACACATTCAATCGGTTTATCTAATTCAGCCTCGATAGCCAATTCCAGTTCATCGGGTAATTTAGTCCCAGCAGAAGAGAAGAATTTGATGCCATTGTCATAATAAGGGTTATGCGATGCAGAAATCACAATCCCCGCTTCGGCGCGAAAAGTTTGGGTAAGATAAGCAACGGCAGGCGTCGGCATTGGCCCAGTGAAAATCGCTTTTAACCCGGCAGCAGCTAGACCTGCTTCTAATGCAGACTCCAGCATATAACCTGAAATTCGCGTGTCTTTACCGATAATCACTTTTTTGGTGCCTTGCTGAGCCAACACACGCCCCGCAGCCCAACCAAGTTTTAAAACAAAATCAGGCGTGATTGGATACTCACCAACTCGGCCTCGAATACCATCGGTGCCAAAATAACGTCTAGTGTTAGACATAATACTTCCTTAATGTTTATGACGCTGCATCATTTGTATGATCGTCAATGCTTCTACGGTTTGTTCAACATCATGTACGCGAAGAATCTGCGCACCTTTTAAAGCCGCTAATGTTGCGCTCGTCACGCTCGCCACCATGCATTGTGCCGGCTTTTTACCTAATGGTTTAAACAACATTGATTTACGAGACATTCCAGCCAGTAAAGGCAAACCAAAATGGTGAAAGGCCTCTAAATTCGCTAACAGATGATAATTGTGTTCCAGTGATTTACCAAAACCAAATCCAGGATCCAGAATAATATTCTGGCGTAGGATCCCCGCTTTCTCACATGCGGCAATACGCTCGACTAAAAATTCATCCACCTCTTTTAAAATATCATCATATTCAGGAGCGATTTGCATCGTTCTTGGCTGGCCTTTCATATGCATAATACACACTGGCACTTGGGCATCGGCGGCGGCTTGCAAAGCCCCCGGCTCTTGTAACGCTCGTACATCATTAATTAAATCAGCGCCCGCTTGTACCGCCTGACGCATAACTTCCGCTTTACTGGTATCAATCGATATCCAAATTTCAGGATAATGATGGCGGATAGCCTGAATAACCGGGATGACTCGTCCAAGCTCTTCGGCGAGCGATACCTCTGGCGCCCCCGGACGTGTCGATTCACCACCGATATCAATAATGCTGACTCCGGCATCAATCATCTGTTTGGCTCGTAAAAGTGCACGCTGTACAGTGGTGTATTGACCACCGTCAGAAAAAGAGTCTGGGGTCGTATTCAGTATTCCCATCACTTGAGGCTGGTCAAGCTGAAGCTGTTTGGTTGTGGTTTGAATTTTCATAAGCCTCTGAATATAGAATGGATTAACAAAGAATACGTTACCCCTATCACTCACTAAGCTCAAGAGTTATAGCAAAACGATAAATAACTTATTCACCGAAATGGCAATCCAAAACGTGTTCGCCAGTAAGTAAAAAACCCCGAACAAGTCGGGGTTTGATTAGTAGATAAAACGTTAATCTTTATCTTTGTGTTCTGAAGCTGGTGGAGTTTCCACATCAGATTCTGCAGAAGCGGTAGACTCTGGCTCAACATTATCTTGAGTAGCTCTAGCGGCCTGTTCGGCCCAACCAGCAGGTTCACGAATCTCCGATTTACGAGCCATCAAATCATCAATCTGTCCTGCATCGATGGTTTCATATTTCATCAGTGCGTCTTTCATCGCGTGCATGATATCCATGTTTTTCTCAAGGATCTCACGGGCACGATCATAGTTACGGTCAATAATCTTACGAACTTCATCATCAATCAGCTTGGCAGTATCTTCAGAAACGTGCTTAGTTTGTGTCACACTACGACCTAAGAATACTTCACCTTCATCTTCTGCATAGAGAAGAGGACCGAGTTTCTCTGAAAAACCCCATTGAGTGACCATCTTGCGAGCAATCGCTGTGGCTCGCTCAATGTCATTCGAAGCTCCAGTAGAAACGTTATCAGCACCATAAATCAGCTCTTCAGCAAGACGGCCGCCATAAAGACTGGATATCATCGATTCTAGATGTTGCTTAGACATGCTGACACGATCTTGTTCTGGTAAGTACATAGTCACACCCAACGCTCTTCCGCGAGGGATAATAGAAACTTTGTACACCGGATCATGTTCAGGGACTAAACGCCCTACAATCGCGTGGCCAGCCTCGTGATAAGCCGTTGATGCTTTCGTCTCTTCAGACATCACCATTGAGCGGCGCTCTGCACCCATCATGATTTTGTCTTTAGCCAGTTCAAACTCAACCATAGACACATTGCGTTTATTACCACGAGCCGCAAATAGTGCCGCTTCATTGACGAGGTTGGCTAAATCCGCCCCCGAGAAGCCCGGTGTACCACGAGCAATCAATGACGGTTGCACATCATTCGCTAATGGGACTTTACGCATGTGAACTTTTAAGATTTGCTCACGACCACGAACATCAGGTAAACCAACGACAACTTGGCGGTCGAAACGGCCTGGACGTAATAATGCAGGGTCCAATACATCAGGACGGTTAGTCGCGGCAATAACGATAACGCCTTCGTTACCTTCAAAACCGTCCATCTCAACCAACATTTGGTTTAAGGTTTGTTCACGTTCATCGTGACCACCGCCGACACCAGCACCACGCTGACGACCGACCGCATCAATTTCATCGATAAAAATGATACAAGGCGAGGCTTTTTTGGCTTGCTCAAACATGTCGCGCACGCGCGACGCACCAACACCGACAAACATTTCAACGAAGTCAGAACCAGAGATAGTGAAAAAAGGCACCTTGGCTTCACCAGCAATTGCTTTAGCCAGCAAGGTTTTACCCGTACCAGGGGGACCAACCATCAACACACCCGTTGGGATTTTACCACCCAACTTCTGGAATCGACTAGGATCGCGCAGATAATCAACCAATTCTTTGACGTCTTCTTTCGCTTCATCACAGCCAGCAACGTCAGTAAAATTCGTTTTAATCTGCTCTTCACTCATCATCCGAGCTTTACTTTTGCCGAAGGACATGGCGCCTTTGCCACCGCCGCCCTGCATTTGACGCATGAAGAAAATCCACACCCCAATCAGCAATATCATTGGGAACCAAGAGATAAAGATGGTTCCAAGCAGACTTTGTTCTTCTGGTGGTGTTCCTTGTACTCTTACGTTTTGATTAATCAGATCATCAAGCAGCTTTTGATCATATACCGGCATGTAAGTAACAAATCGACTGTTACTACCACGGCGAGTAAAGGTAATTTCGCTGTTCTTGAATTGAGCTTCCTGAATTTGGCCTTGACCAACTTCTTGTACGAATGTGGTGTAGTCCACTGTTCTTCCGCTGCTGTCACCAGGGCCAAAGCTCTGGAAAACCGACATCAGCACAACGGCGATAACCAGCCACAGTATTAGATTTTTTGCCATGTCACTCAAGGTGCAAGCCTCGCGATAACTAGTTGTAATTAAAGGTAGGGTACTACAGTTTGTAGGCTGTAGCTATAGTGTTAACTCTCACCGATAAAGGCAAATAGTTAACCTTTGTAACCAGTGGCAACAACATAAACCTCTCGAGAGCGTGCTCTTGAAGAATCTGGTTTACGAATTTTGACCGCCTTGAACATACTACGTACCTCTTGGACATAATGATCAAAACCTTCGCCCTGGAACACTTTGACCACAAAACTACCATTAGGGATAAGAACTTGTCGACACATATCTAATGCTAATTCGACCAGATACATCGCTCTTGGTTGATCGACTGAATTATTTCCGGCCATATTAGGAGCCATATCAGACATCACCACATCAACCATATCTGGTTGAATACGTTCGATTAATGCAGCCAGAACGCTCTCTTCTCGGAAGTCACCTTGTAAAAAAGAGACACCGGCAATCGAATCCATCGGCAAAATGTCACAAGCAATGACCTGTCCTGTATCGCCAACAATACTAGCCGCATATTGTGACCAGCCACCGGGCGCAGCCCCTAAATCAACGACAGTCATACCAGTACGCAGTAACTTATCCTTACTTTGGATCTCTTTTAGCTTAAAAATCGCACGTGAACGATAACCTTTCTTTTTTGCTTCATGAACATAGATGTCATCAAAATGCTCTTTCAACCAACGAGAAGAACTCGCGGAATGTTTCTGTTTACTCATTCGATACCTAACTAAGGTGCTTCTATTCGAGAAAGTCTTGTAGAAAATATAGTCTTCCTGAGTAGATGGCGCTAAAATGGTGGTTTTCAACCCTAATATTAATAAATTTGGTCGCGTAATGAATCTAAGCAACAAACAAAAGCAGCACCTGAAAGGATTGGCTCACCACTTAAACCCAGTAGTATTGATGGGTGCCAATGGCCTCACCGAAGCTGTTTTGGCAGAAATCGAAATTGCGCTTAACTATCATGAACTCATTAAAGTCAAGGTAGTATCAGAAGACCGTGAAACGAAACTATTGATTGTTGATGCGATCGTTCGTGAAACGGGTGCAGAAAAAGTCCAAGTCATTGGTAAAACCTTGGTCCTTTACCGCCCATCTGAGCAGCGTAAAATCGAATTACCCCGCAAATAAATTGCTCCGTTCGCTAAGTATGCGAGCCTCGCTACTTAAGCTTATAAAAAGGTCGCCTTGGGCGACCTTTTTATTATTGTTTCTGTTAAACACTCGGTACACACTACGAAATACCTCTCGACGGTTAATCTCAATAGTGCCTCAGCTCGATTTACAGATAATCAACCTTGTCTATTTCAAAGACTTTATCACCGCCTGGGGTCGAGATGGTGACTTCATCACCTTCCATTTTACCAATTAACCCACGAGCAATTGGTGAACTGACTGAAATGCGTCCTGCTTTGATTTCCGCTTCATCATCACCCACGATTTGATAACGCTTCTCTTCATCAGTATCGACATCAATCAAGCTCACTGTCGAACCAAAAATCACTTTTCCTGTGTTTTCTATCTTTGCGATATCAATCACTTGAGCTACCGATAATTTATATTCGATATCGCGAATCTGAGCTTCGCAGATCCCTTGCTCTTCTCGAGCGGCATGATATTCGGCATTCTCTTTTAAATCACCTAATTCACGAGCTTCAGCAATCGCTTGAGTGATTTTTGGACGCAGCTTAAGTAGTCGCTCAAGTTCATCACGCAGCAATTTTTCACCGCGTACGGTCATTGGAACTTTTTCCATCTTATTACCTCTATGCCAAAACTATCTTTGGACAATACAAAACTACCCAACCCGATAAGGGGGTCAGGTAGTCGTCTTTGAATGCATACTTATCAGTGTAAACAAACATGACGATGAAATCATCCAAATTCAATCATTGCGATCAAAAATTGAGATTAGGCATAATGAGGTAAATTTAATGTGATCCACCCCACACACCAACTTGGTGAAAAAACATTCAAAATGACTAAAAAAATCTAAATAACCCACTTAGAAACAACGGTCAGACCAGTGACCAAAAACCTATAAAGTGAATTAAAATCAAAGGTTTGATATTTTTCACATCGCAATAAAACACTGTTCATTACTGGAATTTATATCATTTTACTAACGGATAACGGAACTTTGCAGTTACAAAGGTAGACACGAATAGGTCGAATGTTTCACCTGTGAGTTCACTTCTTTGAAGTCACACGAGTAGAAACATTGGTTGTTCGTTGCACATATCAATGATTTGAACCATCGCTTTCAAACGCTGTTATGTCGCCGATAACAATTTATGGACAGTAAATTAGGACTTAATAAAATGAACAAAACTCTGATTGCTCTAGCAGTTTCAGCTGCCGCAATGACCGCTGGCGTTAATGCTGGTGAAATTTACAACCAAGATGGAACTTCGCTTGCGCTAGGTGGCCGTGCTGAAGCTCGTCTATCTCTAAAAGATGGTAAAGCAGAAGATGCTTCACGTGTACGTATCAATGTACTGGGCAAAACTCAAATCAATGACAGCCTGTATGGTCTTGGTTTCTACGAAGGTGAATTTACTACTTCTGACAATGGCGATATCGATTCAGGTAGTAATAACCTAACTAACCGTTACGCTTTTGCCGGTATCGGCGGTGATTTTGGTCTAGTGACTTACGGTAAAAATGACGGCGCACTAGGTGTGATCACTGACTTTACCGATATCATGGCTTACCACGGTAATAAAGCGGCTTACAAACTGACCGTTGCTGACCGTGCTGACAACATGCTGACTTACGCGGGTCAATTTGATGATCTTGCAGTAAAAGCCAGCTACCGTTTTGCTGATCGTACTGATGGTACTGATGGTACAAACAGCATGACAGACAACTATAAAGATAATGGTGAGGATGGTTACTCACTCTCTGCAATTTATGCCTTTGCTGACACTGGCTTTGCTGTTGGTGCTGGTTACGCCGATCAAAATAAAGCCGATCAGTGGATGCTAGCGGCCTCTTACGCGATCAACGATTTGTACTTTGCTGGTACTTACGTTGATGGTCAAGATAAGAGTGGTGCAGATAAAGAAGACTTTACTGGTTATGAGCTAGCTGCTAAATACACGATGCAACAAACTGTATTTACGACTTCTTACAACTACTTAAAATCTAAAGAAGCAGGTGTTAAAGAAGACTTAGCTGACAGCATTGCTATCGATGCAACTTACTTCTTCAAGCCTAACTTCCGCTCATACATTTCATACAACTTTAACCTGCTAGATTCTGATAAAGTAGGTAAAATGAACGCTGAAGATGAGCTAGCTCTAGGTCTACGTTACGACTTCTAAGTCGCCTTAATTACGCATAATGATGCTTAATTAACACTCCAAACGCCTGCGCACTAGCAGGCGTTTTATTCTCTGGTTATACTTGCCTTCCTGTTTGATTGATTGTCGATTGTTTATGCATTGTCTATGGCGCTATCTTTCCTCTATTTTCATATTGTCTTACCTGTTTATCGTGTTCCCCGTTTGGGCAGACTTTGAGCAAGCAAAAGCACAACTGCCAACAGGTACTCGCAGCGGTTTAGTCAGCCAATTACTCAATGAACAGCAAACCGTTAACCAATACACCGATGGGTATTTCCCACCTGCCAGCACCTTAAAAATCATTACGGCTTTGGCGAGCCAACTCGAACTCGGTGAGCAATTTCGTTTTACCACCGAGTTACGTGCTGATAACAATCAGCTGGCCTTGATTTTTTCTGGCGATCCAACTTTAACTACCGCCAACTTACGTCAATTATTCAGTCAATATCGCTCTAAACACGGTCGCAAGATTAGCGGAGATATCTGGCTCGACATCAGTCAATTCAGTGGTTATCAACGAGCGGTAGGTTGGCCTTGGGATAGTCTTGGCGTGTGTTATAGCGCTCCGGTCAGCGCGGTTAATCTTGATGGCAACTGTATTCAAGCGTCGATTTATACCCAAGATAACGGTTCTACTCGAGTTTATGTTCCCCCTCATTACCCGGTTCATGTCAGTAGTGAGGCTAAAACGGTCTCTCAAGCTCTGCAGCAAAGCTTACATTGTGATTTAGAGTTAATCGCCACGCCTAACAATCACTATCAACTATCAGGCTGTTTAGCGGAACGTGAGCAACCACTACCGCTTCGCTTTGCCGTACAAAATCCTGAACTCTACGCTCAACGCGCCATTCATCAACTGCTACGACAACTTGGCATCCATTTAGAAGGCGATATAAAAATCGGTCAGCCTCCAGAAATACAGACTATGGCGAGTATTGCGATACATCGCTCGGCAGCACTGCCTGAACTGCTTAAAATCATGCTCCAAAACTCGGATAACTTGATTGCTGACTCTCTCACCAAAACCTTAGGCCAGCACTTTTTCTTGCAGCCCGGAAGCTTTGCCAATGGCACTGAAGCCATGAAACAAATTATCTTTGCCAACACCGGAATTGATTTGCAAGATGCTCAGTTAGTCGATGGCTCCGGGTTATCACGTAATAACCGCTTACGCTTAGAGTCGATGCGTCAGATCCTTGCCTATTTGGCTGCTCACGATCAGCAATTATCGTTATTGAACTTGCTACCAAAAGCCGGAGAGAGTGGAACTTTACTCTATCGTCGTAGTATGCGTCATAGTAGCGTACGAGGTCAGCTTATCGCCAAAAGTGGCTCGTTATACGGCACACATAACATGGTGGGTTTTGTTGTCAATGAGCAAGGTAAACCACTAAGCCTATTTATTCAGTACGTGACGGATTATTTCCCATCCACTGCCAATGCTCACTTACCGATAGAACCACCCATTACCCAATTTGAGCTACGTTTCTATCAAGATGTGATTAACATGGCTCACGGCCAATAAACAAAAAGCGCCGTTAGGCGCTTTTTGTTTATTGGTTTTTATTTCTTGGGGATAAGCTTGTCACTTTACCACATCACGGTTTAACTACCCTCGGTAGCTCATCACAAATCATGACTCAATGGTTACTCGCGCGAACTTACGTTTACCAACTTGATAGACATAAGTTCCGACCGCTGGAATGCACTTCGCATCATCAAGCTTTTCACCGTCTTGCTTAGCCGCGCCTTGTTTCACCATACGCATCGCATCCGAAGTTGAGCCCACCAGCCCAGCCTCTTTGAGTAAGTTAGCAATCGCGATTCCTTGAGCAAAGGTAAACTCTGGCATTTCATCAGGTAGAGCACCTTTTTGAAAACGATTAATGAATTCTTGTTCTGCCGCATCAGCGTCCGCTTGTGAATGGAAACGAGCGATGATCTCTTTAGCCAGTAGAATTTTAACGTCTCTTGGGTTAGCACCGTTTGCCACATCGGCTTTAAATTGCTCGACTTCCGCTAAAGGACGGAAAGACAACAATTCATAATAACTCCACATCAAATCGTCAGAGATTGACATGATTTTACCAAACATTTCGCTTGGCGCTTCGCTTACCCCAATATAGTTGTGCGCGGACTTAGACATTTTCTTTTCGCCATCTAAGCCAACCAGTAGTGGCATCATCAATACCACTTGAGGCTTCTGACCATGTGATTTTTGCAGCTCTCGTCCCATCAGCAAATTAAACTTCTGATCCGTGCCCCCTAATTCAACATCGGTTTCCATCGCCACGGAATCATAACCTTGCAGTAAAGGGTACATAAACTCATGAATCGCAATCGGTTGACCGCCTGTGTAGCGCTTTTTAAAATCATCCCGTTCCAACATTCGCGCTACAGTTTGGTTAGCGGCAAGTCGGATCATCCCTTCAGCACCGAGCTCAGACAGCCATTCAGAGTTAAACTGAATTTTCGTTTTTGCCGGATCAAGGATCTTAAACACTTGCTGCTTATAAGTCTCCGCGTTACGTAGAACATCTTCGCGCGTCAACGGCGGACGAGTGGTATTTTTACCGGTTGGGTCACCGACCATTCCCGTAAAGTCACCAATCAAGAAAGTAACATCATGGCCTAAATCTTGGAAAGTGCGCAGCTTGTTTAAGATCACCGTATGACCTAAATGAATATCTGGTGCCGTTGGATCTGCCCCAAGCTTAATCCGCAAAGGACGACCTTCTTTCAGTTTTGCGATTAATTCCTCTTCTGGAATTAACTCTTCAACACCACGCTTAATCTCAGCTAACGCCGCTTCAATACTCGCCATTCTTGTTCACTCCCACAGATTTGGCAAAAATTTAATAGTTTGACATCTTACTTGAATAGCGATGCCTTTTGAAACCAGTTAGACTAACCAAATAACGATTTTATTCACGAATGATTGAACGAACACGAGTATGCTAGCGATTTTTGCTCGTCTTCCCTGGGTGCATCAGGCATGTATTGCCTTTTTTAGTGCGGTGATTGTTGTCGCGTTATTTTTCCTCCCGGATCAGGAAGCATTAAGAAACCACCCAGAGCGACTCCAAATTGGTCGTCACTATCCTTTGACTATTGACCGGGAAGCATTAGCTCCTGGCAGTACGGTATTGCCTTCCGCTTTACTCCGCTGGGAAACGCATAAAGTGAATTCGGGAGAAAGTGCAGCACTTCTTTTTCAACGTCTTGGCCTCTCCGCTCGCTTATTGCATGAATTAACGTCCAGTGATCCACAAATCAACCAGCAATTGAGTCGTTTACGTCCCGGTGATGAGTTGCAATTTGGGTTTGATGACAATAACCAATTGATTCAACTTAAACGGCGTATTACGCCTTATGAAACTTTTGATATCACGCGCACCGATTCTGGTTTTTCTGCTCGGTTTGATAAGAAAGAGGTTTTTTATCAATACAATTACGCTCAAGCGGAAATCACCTCAAACTTTTGGAATGCGGCAAGAGGAGCGGGCTTAACAGCTAACCAAATTATGGAATTAGCGGGCATTTTTGGTTGGGATATCGATTTTGCGTTAGATATTCGCTCAGGAGATCATTTTCGCTTACTGTTTGAAGAGAAAATAGTCGAAGGTGAAGTCGTGGGACGAGGGCGAATCATAGCCACTCAATTTACTAACCAAGGCACAACCTTTACGGCCATTTTGGATGATCATACTGGACAGTATTACGATGAAACTGGCCGAGCAATGAAAAAAGCGTTTCTACGTGCACCGCTGGATTTTCGGCGCGTATCATCAAACTTCAACCCTCGCCGCCTTCATCCAGTTACAGGCCAACTAAGGGCACATCGAGGTACAGACTACGTTGCTCCTGTAGGCACCCCAATTTGGGCCGCTGGTGACGGCGTGGTTGAACGCTCTAGCTATAACCAATTTAATGGTCATTATGTCTTTATTCGCCACAGTAATACCTATTTAACCAAATACCTCCACCTAACTCGACGCACAGTGAAGACCGGAGAGCGGGTTCGGCAAGGTCAAGTGATTGGTACATTAGGTGGAACCGGACGAGTCACAGGCCCTCATTTACACTACGAATTTCTGGTTAATGGCGTTCATAAAGATCCACGCACCGTCGATCTTCCTCAATCAAAATCCTTGACCGGACAAGCAAAAGCAACATTTTTAGCTAATGCTAAAATTCGCCTTGATACCTTATCGCGTTATGGGCAATTACTCTACGCAACCCCTTAACCCTACAAAAAAGCCCTTATTGATATCATAAGGGCTTTTTAATCTGGATGGTTCTCTAACACAGATAGATTTTAAACGCTAAATGACGCCCCACAACCACAGGTCGTTGTCGCATTAGGGTTATTAATGAAAAAGCGCGAGCCGTCTAACCCATCGGTATAATCCACCACACCGCCAATCAAATACTGTAAACTCATTGGGTCAACCACTAAAGTAACGCCACTATTTTCGATGGTGGTATCCCCCTCGTTAACACTTTCGTCAAACGTAAAACCATATTGAAAACCGCTACAGCCGCCACCAGTAATATAAACACGCAATTTCAACTGGGGATTTTCTTCTTCTTCAATTAATGTGCGTACTCGCGTTGCAGCGGCATCAGAAAAAGTTAAGGGTACATTGACTTCGCTCACGACGACCTCTCTCATTGGTGTCAATACTCATTACTTGTTGATGAGCATGTTTATTTTTTCTAATCTGATGATTATCTAATACCTGACTGTTTCGTTCAAGTATTAGCCGAACAATCTCACCACTCCAGTCATTCCTCTTCCACCAAATCGTAGGCATTCAGGGAAAAAACGATAAGCATCTATCGCCGTGCAAGAGTAATGATTTTTATCAGCAATGCCACCATTTTGCACTGAGTAGACCGATAAATGTTATAAATTGAGGGAAAAGATTTCGTCTCATCACTGAGCAGCGTACAATGCTCCACGCAATGAATCTTAGGGTAGATTAATCTTTCAACGTCAACGTTTATTCGATAGAGCGATCAAAAAACGAAGTGTTGCCGCTGGATGATAAGCCGTTTTATTCCCATGAATATAGCGAGATTGAGCGACACAAATACCGCCAACGCAGCCATAGTTTGCCGTGGGCAAAGTATAAACTGGCTGATATCGCGACGAGAGGATTACGCTTTATCATCGCTTTTAGGGTAAACATATCCTCAGCGACAAAGGTCTACATGCCCTAACCAATATTAAGAGGAATTCTCAATGACCAAATCAGAAGATCTGTATCAAAAGGCGCAAATCAAAATCCCAGGCGGCGTTAATTCTCCGGTGCGCGCTTTTAGCGGTGTAGGTGGCTCACCCATTTTTATCGACCGTGCTGATGGCGCACTGATTTTTGATGCCGATGGTAAAGCCTACATTGATTATGTTGGCTCATGGGGCCCAATGATCCTTGGTCATAATCATACCGTGATCCGCGATGCCGTGATCCATGCCGCTCAGCGAGGTCTCAGCTTTGGCGCGCCGACGGAAATGGAAATCACTATGGCAGAATTGGTCTCTGAACTGGTCCCTTCCATGGAACAGTTGCGCATGGTCAGTTCTGGCACAGAAGCAACCATGAGTGCCATTCGTTTAGCTCGCGGTTATACCGGACGGGATAAAATCCTAAAGTTCGAAGGCTGTTACCACGGCCATGCCGATAGCCTATTAGTCAAAGCCGGTTCAGGAGCCTTAACCCTCGGCCAACCGAGCTCACCAGGCGTTCCCGCTGATTTCGCCAAACACACACTCACTGCCCGCTTTAATGATTTACAATCCGTACGTGAGCTGTTCGCGGCGCATCCTGGTGAAATTGCCTGTATTATCGTTGAGCCAGTCGCGGGGAATATGAACTGCATTCCTCCAGTAGCTGGCTTCCATGAAGGTTTACGTGAAATCTGTGATCAAGAAGGCGCGTTATTGATTTTTGATGAAGTAATGACTGGCTTTCGCGTTGCCCTTGGAGGAGCACAAGCTCACTACAATATCCACCCCGACTTAACCACTTTAGGTAAAGTGATTGGCGGAGGAATGCCTGTGGGAGCTTTTGGTGGTCGTAAAGAAATCATGCAATACATTGCTCCAACAGGCCCCGTCTATCAAGCAGGTACGCTTTCAGGCAATCCGATTGCCATGGCAGCGGGTTACGCTTGTCTGTCGCTATTAAGACAAGAAGGTAATGAGAAAAATTTAGCCGCTAAAACCAAACAACTGGCCGATGGCTTTAAACAGCTCGCCGATAAGCACGCTATTCCATTGGTCGTTAATCAGGTCGGTGGCATGTTCGGCTTCTTCTTTACCGACCAACCCAGCGTAACCTGCTACGAAGAGGTAGCAAAATGCGATATTGAACGTTTCAAACGCTTCTTCCACTTAATGTTAGGATACGGTGTTTATCTTGCGCCATCAGCATTTGAAGCTTGCTTTACCTCTTTAGCCCACGGTAGCCGAGAAATAGAAGCTACTTTAGAAGCCGCTGATCGCAGCTTCGCTCAGTTAGCTCAAGAAGGGTAATTAACATATATCGGATTTAACTTATTGAACTGAGGGGTATTGATTTTTCGCCATGCCATTCATTGCGAATATTCAACACCCCTACTATATAGGCAGAAAACTCACAACGTCTACTGCCGTTAGTGCCAAAAAAACATCACTAATATGGCAAGTGAAGCAAGCAAAATCATCGTCCAAGGTATACGTTGAACCCATGAGGTTTTCGTCGCGCAGCAAGATTTCTTTTCACAACAACCCATTTTTATCTCTCCCATTGCCCAAATACGCAATCCAAGCCATTATAGACAGTGTCACAACGAAATCGAAACTCACTCTATGTCATTTATCTGTTTGTGACGATGGTGTTTGTGAATGGATAATGGATCTAATGATTCTATCCATCGCTCACTGGTATCCGGCATCCTGACATAGAAAATCAACCAGTAGAAAGGGGCCACTAGCGTGTCCGATAAAACTAGACTTACCGTCAACCATTGGGTCTTGATTGGCGCATTATGCATCGCCGTATTCAGCTGTTATCAACTGATTCAACCTTATAGTAATGCGATCATGATGGCATTTATTCTATCGCTATTGATTTTCCCCATTCATCAACGCTTAGAATATCGTCTAGCTCAGAAAAAAAATCTTACTGCCCTACTCTCGTGTATTATTTTGACGTTTATTATTGTGATACCGTCGATATTGGTTTTTTCAGCCATCGTCCAACAAGGTGCTCGCTTTGCACAAACGCTCTATCATTGGGGGAATGAAGGTGGCATTCAAACGGCGCTTAGTCACCCTTTGATCATTAAAACACTTACGTTTACCAACCAATATCTCCCCTTTCATGAAGTAACACCTCAGCAAATCGCCCAAAAAACCGCTCAATTCGCCACCTCTTTCGGCAGCAGTCTGGTGGCCATTAGCGCCAAAATCGTTGGTGACGTCACGCATTTAGTCATGAACTTTTTCTTAATGCTGTTTGTGCTGTTTTTCCTGCTCCGCGATCACGATAAGATCATTAATGTACTGCGACACATCTTGCCGTTATCCCGTAGCCAAGAAGACAAATTACTGCATGAAATCCAGCAGGTATCGAAATCCGCTATCATGGGGTCATTTCTTACTGCCATAGCCCAAGGCGTAGCGGGTGGATTTGCGATGTGGATCGTTGGCTTACCCGGACTGTTTTGGGGGACCATGATGGGCTTCGCCTCTTTTATTCCTTTAATTGGCACCGCCTTAATTTGGGTCCCAGCTACCCTCTATTTGTTTATTATTGGTGACACCGCTTGGGCATTGTTCTTATTAATCTGGAGTATTGCCATTGTTGGTTCGATTGATAACTTATTGCGTCCCCTGCTGATGCAAGGCAGCGCAGGCATGAATACCTTAATGATCTTCTTCTCACTATTAGGGGGAATCCAGCTCTTTGGTTTGATAGGGTTAATCTACGGGCCACTGATTTTTGCGATTACTATTGTCCTGTTTAACCTCTATGAAGAAGAATTTGCGAGCTTTTTAAATCAAAAAGACCGCCACTAAAGCGCTTCAAGCCAAGCGCTGATTATGCGAAAATTGCGCCCTTTGCCGTTCACCACGAGTTTGTTATGTCACATTACACAGCCCCAAGTCAGATCACGCAGCGTCAATTCGCTTATTTCGCAGGCAAAAAAGTCTTGGTTGCCGGGGAGGTGGAAGATAGCTTTCCCATCGAGTTAAGCAAACACTGCGACGCAGTGACCGTTTTTACTACCCACTATGGCTATTATCGTCAATTACAGACCTCTTCTGCCGTGAAAAGTTATTTTGGCGCAGAGTTGACTGCCGACATTACGGCTGACTTGTTGCTGATTTATTGGCCAAAAGCAAAACTGGAAGCGCAATTTTTACTCGCCATGTTGTTGGCTAAACTGCCTGCACAGTGTGAAGTCATCGTCGTGGGAGAAAACCGCTCAGGAATAAAAGCCGTCGAAAAACTGTTTACCCCTTATGGCACGATAAAAAAATACGATTCTGCTCGTCGTTGCTCATTCTATTGGGGACAATGTACACAACCTGTTGCTGCTTTTGATTTAGAAGATTGGTTTAAATCTTATACCGTTCATTACCAGCAACACACACTGACTATCCGCAGCCTACCCGGGGTATTTAGCCACGGTGAATTCGATTTAGGCAGTCAACTGCTGCTCGACAGCTTACCTCCCCTGCAAGGCAAAGTACTTGATTTTGGTTGCGGTGCTGGCGTTCTGGGCTGTGTAATGAGTATACTTAATCCAGAGATTCAACTCGAAATGTGTGATATCAGCGCCCTCGCAATTTACTCCAGCCAAGCCACATTAGCGGCGAATGGCCTAACGGGACGAGTCTTTGCTTCCGATGTTTATTCAGATACTGACCAAGATTATCAATCGATTGTCACTAATCCACCCTTTCATTCAGGGCTAGACACCAGCTATCGAGCAACGGAAACCTTATTACAGCAAGCCCCCAATCATTTGACCGCGTCTGGTCAACTGTTTGTCGTTGCTAATAATTTCCTCAAATACCCACCATTAATAGAACAAGCATTCGGTAATTGTGTGACGCTAAATAAGACGGGTAAATTCTCAATTTATCACGCCCAAAAATAAGCTTACTGTCCGTAAATTGCCGTTTTTAACGACAATTTACGGAAGTAACATCAAAAAATTGCGCCCACCGACACGGTTTACTGTCAACTTACTTGTCAAAGTAAAAAAACACGTTAATTTCGTTATTTCATACACGTCACTTTATTCAATTTTCTCACTAAGGCTTTGTTGACTGTGAGCACTATGACAAATAACCCTTTGTTTAGATTTAAGTTTCATCGACAACATAAATTTAAACGTCTACAAAACACTCTGATGTTAGCGTTTCTGGCAGTCAGCCTCACTCCGCTAACGGTAACAGCCTTGTTCTTTCTTCATTCACACAGTAAAGACTTACAAGAACAAAGTACCTCACATCTCATTTCTGTACGAGATACCAAGCAGCAACAAATTATCGATTATCTCAGCGCCAAAGAGTCTGAAGTGATGGGATTTGTTCGTTCAGAACTTGCCTATGCCAGCGGTGGACGTTTTTACGGTTTGGTCAATGCCTTTCAACGATTAGGGGAAAATATTGAGCAAGCGCGTCTGCACGCTCAACAACGCTATATCCCCGGTTCTGGCGATCAAATCAGAACCTCTATTTTACCTAAATCAAGTAGTTACGCAGGTAGTGAACGTTATCGTCTACTGCACAAACGTTACCATGCAAGTTATCTAGAGCTACTGAAACGGTCTGACTTTGACGATATTCTGATCGTCGATCTACAGGGTAATGTGGTCTATTCAATTTTCAAGCATGCGTATTATGGCACGAATCTACTCAGCGATAATCCGCAGAACTCACCTCTAGGACGAACCTTCCAGCAACTGGAACAGCAAGTGACTGAGCAACGTAAGGTCAATGAAGACTATACCCCTGTCATTGTGTCTGATTTTGCTGAATACAATGGACGCCAATATGCTTGGATGGGCGCACCCATTATTCAACAAGGCTATCTTCACAGTTATGCCATGTTCCGTCTGCCGAATAATGGCATCACCAAATTAATTGCCGATCATAATCAAGACTCAGCCAAAAGGACATTATTGGTTGGCCAAGATCACCGTTCTCGTACGCTGGCTTATCAACAAGCCGATGTGGATACCAGCAGTGAAGTGATTCAGTTGGCACTCAATGGCTCGCGCTCGGTCACAACCTATGAGAATACGCTCGGTGAAAAACAGATTGCCGCCTATGCGCCGATTCATTTGCAAAATCTCAATTGGGCTTTAGTTGTCGAACTCCCTGAAAAAGAAGCCTTTGCCCGAGTAAGACAACTGGAAAAATTATTTATTTTCGCGATGTTAACGGCGATCATCTTAGTAGTCATCGCTTCTCACTATCTCTCTAACTTTATTACTCTCCCTTTGCTCAAACTCACTTGGGCAGCAGAACGCGTCTCCGCCGGTGATTTGGATCAACCGATCATTCATACTCAACGGCGTGATGAAATTGGCCGTTTGGCGGTTAGTTTTGAAAGAATGCAACGCTCGATCCGTGAAAAAATCCAACTGATCAAATCACAAAATATTGAGTTAGAAGATAATATCCAGCTGATTCGTAAACAAAATGATGAACTGCAATTAGCCAACAAACTTAAAGATGAGTTTTTAGCGACCACATCACATGAGCTACGTACTCCATTACACGGCATGATAGGAATTGCCGAAGCTTTGACTGCCGGTGCTAACGGGCCAATCAGCGCAGCCCACCGCTATCAACTCGACATTATTATCAGTAGCGGTCAACGTCTTGCCAATCTTGTTGATGATTTACTCGATTATCACAAGATGCGTTATGGTCATCTCGATATCGAAACTCAAGCCGTTAATCTCTCCAATGCGACCAGAATGGTACTTGAGCTGTCTCACCATTTACTGGGTAAAAAAACGCTACGAATTATTAACCAAATTGCCGATCAGCCATTATGGGTATCGGCTGATGCTCAGCGACTTGAACAGGTACTGTATAACCTGATTGGTAATGCGATTAAATATACCTCTGAAGGAAAAATTGTTATTTCAGCTACCCCAATGGAGCATCAAGTTAGAGTCCAAGTGGTCGATACTGGACAAGGCATTCCTGCTGAGCAATTAGAACATATTTTTGAACCGCTCATTCAAGCCGGGCACGATAGCAGCCGTTATCGTCAAGGTGCTGGTTTAGGATTGACGATTAGCCGCCAATTAATTGAATTAATGCAAGGCTCCTTGTACGTCAGTAGCCAGCCGATGGTCGGCACCACCTTTAGTTTTACGCTGCCACTCGCGACTTCACAACAAATTGCTCAAGCGTAGCGCAGTCAAATTGCTCATTTTCAAGCACCGGAATTATCCTCGATTGACGATCTCACTCAACCGCAACAACCAGAAAACCCACAAGGTCCTCTACTGCTGATTGCCGATGATGAGCCGGTTAACCTGCGTGTATTAGACAGTTTTTTACGTCTAGAGGGCTATCGTGTCCGAACAGCACTTGATGGCCATGAGGTTATTGAAGCAATTGCCAAAGAGAAACCTGAACTGTTACTGCTCGATGTGATGATGCCCGGCATGAGTGGTTATCAGGTCTGTGAGCAATTAAGAGAGCGGTACGATCATGCGCAACTACCCATTATAATGCTAACCGCATTAACCCAAAGTGATGATCGGATCAGAGGCTTTGCCGCTGGCGCCAATGACTATTTATCAAAACCTTTTAATAAACAAGAACTCGCCGCTCGAATTAAAGCTCACTTAAGCGCCAGTAAAGCAGAGCAACGCCGTATTGAAAATGCTCAACTTCAAAAAGAGCTCAAACAACGAGCGATGGTCGAAGCCAGTTTACTCGAAACTCAAGGCCGACTATTAGAGCAACTGGATTCAGCGCCAGAAGCGATTTTGTGTTTACGAGAAGACAATAAAATCCGCTTTGCCAATGAGGCGGCCTGTAAGCTATTTAAACGCAGCCAAGATCAACTCAAACGCTCTAACGCCGAAGAGTTGATTGCCCCTAAATATTTACTGGTTGAGCAAGAGCATTATTGCGGGAACATCGATATTTATATCGATGATGTCAGACAACACCTCTCCGCTGATGTGCTTCGCTTACCGGAAGGAAGCAGTTTTAAAACGATGTACATTTTTAATGTCGGTGGAAATCTTAACGCCAATCGTATCCATCAACTGGAAACCGCCGTCGACGCGTTATCAAGCTATGCTTTTGCTGGTGATAAAGACAAACTTCAGCAGTTAAAAGAGCTAGGAGGTGAATTTACTCGCATCGCAGAAAAAGTGGCCGGAGAAACCCCATCAAAACAGGCGTTAATGCGCGCCGTGTTGGTTGATGCGATGACGAGCGCTCTCGACTACTGGGAAAAAGTCACAGGACAAAGTAAGTTTACTTTTGCTGAACAAAGTGGATTATGGCGCGTCTATTTAGATCGTAGTACTTTGCAAACTCGAACGTTGGATAAGTACTTACGTATTGAAACGCTACCCAAAACGCCTCGCTGGCGCACGGTGCTGAACTCTCTTGACTACATATTGGAACACTGTCAGGAGCAAGGCCCAGAGCGAACCTACATCGAAGTACAACGAGATAAATTACAGCAATTGTTAACGAGCGATTAAGCGCTACTGCACTGGCTAATATTTGATGTCTCAACAATCACGGCCCTTTATCAAACAAGCCTATTTAAATAGGCTTGTTTGAATTCTCAACCACTCATTGGTATCTACAGTATGATGACCGCAATCCCCCGACTAATGGCCACCAACTCAATCATCATCAAGCTAACGTTCGTTGATTTTCTTATCAAAACAACCCTCTGATTTATCTCTCTATACCTATAATTTTTCCGTTAAATCGGCAACCAATTCAGTGTTGCACCTTGTTTAACTGGCTAATAAGTCAAGTTTGCGAAGATAATCACAACAATTTGCCAGATTTAATTTATGAAGTGAAATTTCTATTTTTAACACCAGTGAGCAAGGTCTCAGTAAATAAAAAAAACAGATGATGCCATATATATAAAGGCCATGAAAGATAGCAACCACTTACAAACTGACGGCGTAATTGACTCATTTGCGAAGTGAATCACTGTTTACTATTTCAACACTCATGAGGCAATTAGATTCATTTTAACAAAACTGACGTCAAGTAAGAGTATTTTGACGTTTTTAACGGGAATTAGAATTGATAATTTTCCTTGTAAGGTGTTTCCTTACCTCTGTCAACGACCTACAGGCCACTCATGCCATTGAGCTTTGACTTAATGAACATCATGAGGTGGGTCATTGCCGAGTGTTAATCCGATGATGACATTCAAACCCTATTCATATCCGTATGTGAAATGAAAGCAAATAGTAAGGAACAGCTATGCTTGCCAATATAAAAAAAACTGCCCTAGCCGCTGCCGTAATTACTGCAGCCGCAACCGTGTCAACTCCAGCGTTTGCACGCAGTGAGTTGACCATCGTACCCGATTTTTACCCAACCATGGTGCGCAACTTTAACCCTTACCTTGCCACGAATTTAAGGACAACCACTGACTTCATTTATGAACCATTGGTCATTTTTAATGAAATGCACGGTAATACTCCCGTTATGCGTTTAGCCGAAAACTTCTCCATGTCTGACGATTTAATGAGTGTCACTTTCGATATTCGTAAAGGCGTCAAATGGTCAGATGGTAAGGGCTTTAGCGCGAACGACGTCATCTTCTCATTCAATCTAGTGAAAGAAAAACCTGAGTTAGATCAACGCGGTATCAATAAGTGGGTCACCAGCGTTGAGAAGATTAATGACTACAAAGTGCGTTTTCGTTTGAGTGAAGCTAACTCCAACGTTCCTTATGAAATTGCTCAAGTACCGATTGTTGCTCAACATATCTGGAAAGATGTCAAAGAGCCAACGACATTCACTAACCAAAACCCGGTTGGTACTGGTCCATTTACCGAAATTGATACCTTTACTCCACAACTTTACATCCAGTGCCGCAACCCGAATTACTGGGACGCAGCAAGCTTAAAAGTCGATTGTTTACGCGTGCCACAAATTGCCAATAACGACCAATTATTGGGACAAATTATTAACTCTGAGCTTGACTGGACATCCTCATTTGTTCCCGATATCGATCGTACTTACGCGGCGGCCAATCCAAATCACCACTACTGGTATCCAGCGGCAGGAACACAAGCGTTTATGATTAACTTCAAAAACGCCGATCCTGCGAAAAAAGAAGCACTGACTAACGTTGATTTCCGTCGCGCCTTCTCAATGGCACTGGATCGTCAAACCATCATTGATATCGCCTTCTATGGTGGTGGTACGGTCAATGATTTTGCTTCTGGTCTCGGCTACGCGTTTGAAGCATGGTCAGATAAAGCGGTACACGATAAGTATAAAGGCTTCAATACCTACAATGTCGAAGGTGCCAAAGCGCTACTCGCCAAAGCTGGCTTTAAAGATATTAACGGTAATGGTTTTGTCGAAACACCATCAGGTAAAACCTTTGAGTTGTTAATTCAATCGCCTAATGGCTGGACCGATTTTAATAACACCGTTCAGCTAGCCGTTGAACAGTTACAAGAAGTGGGCATTAGAGCTCGTGCACGTACGCCTGAGTTTGCAGTTTATAACCAAGCCATGCTCGAAGGTAACTACGATGTCGCTTATACCAACTACTTCCATGGTGCCGATCCTTATACTTATTGGAATAGTGGTTATAACTCAGCGCTACAGTCTGGTGATGGAATGCCGCGTTTTGCTATGCATTTCTTCAAAAATGAAGAGCTTGACCGTCTTCTAAACAGCTTCTACAAAACCGCAGACCGTAATGAACAGCTAGCCATTGCTCACAAGATCCAAAAGATCATCGCTGAAAATCAAGTCACCGCTCCTGTTTTGTCTGGTGCTTGGATGTACCAATATAACACCACGCGCTTTACTGGCTGGTGGAACGAAGAAAATCCAAAAGGCCGTCCAAGTATTTGGGCTGGTATCCCAGAGCGTTTACTACATGTACTGGATTTAAAACCCGTTAAGTAAACGTTGATTGCTGCGGCGCATTCGTTGCGCCGCTCTTGAAAATCCCCTCTCTTATTAATGATAAGTATGGCGCGTGTCGTCAGGGGATTTCTCGCTCTCAACTTTCTGTGAGCGACCTGAGTAATATAACCAAACGGCTTGGAGTTGCAGCTAGCCAACATTACCGCAACTTCAAATAGCACGGGGTTATCAGGATGACTGGGTGAGTAAGGGGTAAGTTATGGGATATTTTTTAAGACGTTTGTCATTTTATTTTGCGGCGTTGCTGGTTGCAGCAACCCTCAATTTTATTATACCGCGAGCCATGCCCGGAGATCCGGTGACCATGATGTTCGCACACGCAACCGCACAAGTAACACCAGAACGAATTGAAGCCATGAGACAACTGCTTGGCTTTGTTGATGGGCCGATTTGGGTTCAATATTTTACTTATATGAAAAGCATCCTCAGTTGGGAACTCGGGACATCGATCAAATTCTATCCATTAAGTGTTAATGAGCTTTTAGCGGGTGCTTTTGGTTGGTCACTATTCCTTGCTGGCACAGCGGTGATTATTTCATTTTCGATTGGCTCTATCCTCGGCATCTTTGCTGCTTGGAAACGAGGCAGTTACTACGACTCTTTTGTGACCCCTGGGATGCTGGTGATTCAAGCGGTTCCCCAAGTGGTTATTGCCATGCTCGCCATGTACACCTTTGCTATCGGCTTAAGATGGTTTCCAACTGGTTACGCTTACACACCAGGTACCATTCCAGATTGGACAAGCTGGGCTTTTATTAAAAACGTAGGATTTCACGCTGTACTGCCTTTGCTTTGTGCCTCAATCGTGCAAATAGGTGGCTTCTTAGTCAACATGCGCAACAACATGATTAACTTGTTGGCTGAAGATTACATCACGATGGCGAAAGGCAAAGGACTCAGTGAAAACCGAGTCGTTTTTAACTACGCCGCTCGTAATGCACTATTACCCAGCGTCACCGCTCTTTCAATGTCACTAGGCATGGCGATAGGTGGTCAATTAATTATTGAGATTATCTTCAACTACCCCGGCCTTGGTACGGTTTTGTTCAACGCGATCACCGCGCGAGATTACCAGGTTTTGCAAGGCCAATTGATCATCATGACGCTCTTTATGCTGTTCTTTAACTTACTCGCCGACATGCTTTATGTTGTGCTCGACCCGCGTTTGCGCCGGGGAGGTAAATAATTATGCAAGCACTCGTGAAACTTCTTCGTGGTAATAGAATGGCAATGCTCGGAGTGATCATTCTTAGCCTGTTCTTACTGATGGCCGTTTTTGCGCCGTTAATTACTCAACATGCACCCGATAAACGGACGGGAAATCCACATGAATACCCAAGCTTTATCGTCAAAGCCGCAAAAGCCAATCCAGACGGTTGGATAGCGACTAATCTGGGCAACGATCGTCGAACTTTGGCAATGTCCAAAAAAGAGAACCATGTGCTCGGCACTACCCGTATGGGACGAGATGTGTGGGCGCAAGTGGCCTATGGAGCAAGAGTATCATTGGCGGTCGGTTTTGGCGCTGGGATCACCGTATGCTTTTTAGCGACCATTATTGGCGTCTCTGCGGGTTACTTTGGTGGAAAAATCGATGATTTTCTTACCGCTGCGATGAACATCATGTTGGTAATTCCCCAATATCCCTTACTGTTTGTGGTCGCCGCCTTCATTGGTCAAGCTGGGCCACTGACCATCGCACTGATAATCGGTTGTACCTCCTGGGCTTGGGGCGCTCGAGTCGTGCGAGCACAAACCATGGCACTGCGTGAAAAAGAGTTTGTTAAAGCCGCAGAAGTGCTTGGTGAGTCTTCTTGGCGGATCATTTTCGTCGAAATTCTTCCTAACCTGATTTCGATTGTTGGGGCAAGTTTTATCGGCTCGGTGATGTACGCGATTATGATGGAAGCCACCATCTCCTTTCTCGGTTTAGGCGATCCAAACACCATCAGTTGGGGCATCATGCTCTATAACGTACAAACCTCCTCCTCGATGTTAATTGGCGCGTGGTGGGAACTGTTAGCTCCTTGCCTTTCTTTAACCTTATTGGTGACTGGCTTAGCGTTGCTTAACTTTGCGGTTGATGAGATAGCTAACCCACAATTGCGTTCTCACAAAGGCATGAAACGTTGGAAGAAGCTTGCCAAGCAAGAACAGAAAGAGCGTAAACCAGCCATGCAACCTCAACAAGCCATTTGGAGCGGAGACAAATAATCATGACCCAACCTATTATCTCAATCCGCAACCTCTGTGTTGATTATATTACCGATGCGGGCGATGTTCGCGCTTGTAATAATGTCAGCTTTGATATTGCGCCAAAAGAAATCTTTGGCCTCGCTGGCGAATCTGGTTGTGGTAAATCAACCGTCGCTTTCTCGTTAATGCGTTTACATAAGCCGCCCGCATTTATTACTGGGGGAGAAGTCATCTTCAACGGCGAAAATATTTTGCAATACAGTGAAGAACGTATGCAGTCCTTTCGCTGGAGCCAAATGTCGATGGTCTTCCAAAGTGCCATGAATGCACTTAACCCTGTATTGACCATGGAAGAGCAGTTTTGTGACGTGATCATGCGTCACACCAATATGAGCCGCTCACAAGCGAAACGGCGTGCTGAAGGCTTATTAGAGATTGTCGATATTCATCCTAGCCGTCTCAATGACTATCCGCATCAATTCTCCGGAGGGATGCGTCAACGGCTAGTGATTGCGATTGCTTTAGCCCTTAATCCGAAAATGATCATTATGGATGAACCCACTACTGCATTGGATGTGGTCGTCCAACGAGAGATCTTGCAAAAGATCTATGCGTTAAAAGAGGAATTTGGCTTTGCCATTTTGTTCATCACTCACGATCTGTCTTTGATGGTCGAATTCTCAGACCGGATTGGGATTATGTACTCTGGTGAACTGATTGAGGTGGCTCCTTCTAAACAAATTTTAGAGACCCCTTATCACCCTTATACCAAAGGGCTAGGCAGCTCGTTCCCACCTTTAACCGGACCGAAAAATAAACTCACAGGAATCCCTGGCAATCCACTGAACTTACTGGAAATTCCCCATGGTTGCCGTTTTCAAGCTCGCTGCGATCGCGTTCATGAAGCCTGCAGCAAAGTGCCCACTGAGTTGCGTCTAATTGAACAAGGACGCTTCTCGAATTGCCATCTCTATGGTGAGCCGATTGCTCAGCGAAAAGCATGAGTATTGAGGTAGGCAAACAACTGAATTTCTGGAGATAACAATGAGTAATGTATTAGGCCAACTGTTGGTGGAAGGTAAAAATCTCGTCAAGGATTTTCCACTAAATAGCAATAGTCTTAAACAACCGATGATGCGCGCTATCAATGACGTATCATTTAAAATGTACAAAAGTCGTGGCTTATCAGTCGTGGGAGAATCTGGTTCAGGGAAATCAACCACGGCCAAAATGATCGCCAAGATGTATGCCCCTAGTTCAGGAACGATTGAATACAAAGGCAGAGATATTCTTAACATTAAATCACGTTCAGATTTAATGCACTACCGTGAGGGTGTGCAGATGGTATGGCAAGATCCCTTTGGATCGCTCAATCCAACCCATACCATTTTTCATCACATCGCTCGCCCGCTACTGATCCATAAAAAAGTCACACCGGGGAATAAAAAAGAGCTGCAAGAGCGAGTGTATGATTTGCTTGAGCAGGTTGGTTTGATTCCGCCGAAAGAGACCGCTGAAAAATACCCTCATCAGCTCTCTGGTGGACAGCGACAACGCATCAACTTAGCTCGTAATATCGCCGTTGGCGCAGAAGTGGTACTCGCTGATGAACCAACCTCGATGCTCGATGTGTCGATTCGTGCTGGGGTCTTGAACTTAATGCAAGAGATGAAGTTTGAAAAACAGATGTCTCTACTCTACATCACCCATGATATCGCCACCGCCCGTTATATTGCCGAAGATCTCGCCGTGATGTATGTCGGTCATATGGTCGAATGGGGGGACACCGATGAGATCATTCACGATCCGCAGCATCCTTATACCCAGTTGCTCGTCTCTGCGGTTCCCGATCCTAAAAAGTCGATTCATGAAAAGCTCAAAGGCAATAAAGGTGAAATTCCACTCTGGACACCCGACTCCGTTGGCTGCCCCTTTGCTGGGCGATGCCTGCACGCCAGCGAGCGCTGTCGAGAAAAACTGCCGGAGGTCACCCAGCTATCAGAAAACCATTTTGTGCGCTGTTATTTATTTGAACATTAATACTGGCCTTATCGTTGGCTCGCAACTTTGGGGTCACGATAAGGAAATGTCGAATCGCTATCTGCAAACAACTTGGAGCGTCAAATAGCAAGGAGATAAATAACTATTGAATCATCAACATAACAACGATTTTGCGTGATTAACGGAGAGAGGAATGCAATTACTCACTAACCACATTGGTTATGAAGCATTGGGACCTAAACAGGCCGTATTATTGACCTATCAGTCGGCTTTTTACGTTGAAGAAGCCCGCTTGGTATGTGCGCATACACATCAAACTATGGCTCGTATTGCGATTGAATTTGGTGGCCAAGTCGATGGTTGGCATCAGGGGCATTTTCATCGTCTCGATTTTTCGGCCATCACGCAAATGGGTCAATTCTATCTTTGTGTCGATAACGCACGCTCAGCCACTTTTACTATTCAATCTGGGCTACTGATGCAGCGTACCTTTTCGGATGTACTGCATTATTTTAAATCACAACGCTGTGCTGGCGTATTCGATAGACAAGATAAGCAAGTACCACTGCTGGGCACTTCACTCACTGCCGATGTGCACGGCGGTTGGTACGATGCTTCTGGTGACGTCAGTAAATACTTCAGTCACCTTTCTTACGCTAACTATTTGAACCCACAACAAACACCTATGGTGGTATGGAATATGCTCAAAGGGTTAGCGCTTTTAAACCATCACTCGGGTTTTGCTGATTTCTCTCGCATTCGTCTCATGGAAGAGGCGTTGTTTGGTGCTGATTTTCTCGTTCGTATGCAAAACGCCGAGGGTTTTTTTTATGTCACGGTATTTGACAAGTGGAGTAAAGATCCCAAACAACGCGAAATTTGTAGCTATGCCACTCAACAAGGGCACAAATCTACCGATTATCAAGCTGGCTTTCGTCAAGGTGCAGGAGTGGCGATTGCCGCGCTAGCGGCGGCTGCTCGCTTATCCGAGCACGGCGAGTTTACTCAGCAGCAATACCTAGAAGCAGCACAGCGAGGTTATCAACATTTGATAACGGCCAATCTCGCTTATCTAGATGATCAGCAAGAAAATATTATTGATGAATATTGCGCCCTATTAGCCAGTTGTGAGCTCTATCAAAGCACTCAGCAAGCCGACTATTTACTCGAAGCTCGCCAATGGGCTCAGCGTTTATCTGCTCGACAAATGAGTGATGAACAGCATAACCATTTTTGGTCAGCCAATCAGGACGGTTCGCGCCCTTATTATCATGGGGTTGAAGCTGGTTTGCCTGTGATTGCACTGTGTGAATATCTGGCAATTGAGCCTGAACTGACCCAGCGCGAAGTTGTGCAGCAGGTGGTGACTCAAGCCTGTCAATTTGAACTGACCATTAGCTCGCAAGTACACAATCCTTTCGGTTACCCACGACAATACGTATGTGACACTAAAGGCCTAAAACGCAGCGCTTTTTTCATGGCTCACGACAACGAAACTGGTTACTGGTGGCAAGGGGAAAATGCTCGCCTCGCTTCATTAGCCAGTATGGCTTACTTAGTACAGCCTTATCTTACCGATAACCGCCTGAGCCAGTCATTACTTGCACTAGCCCACAATTCACTGAATTGGATCTTAGGGCTTAATCCTTATGACCTCTGCATGCTCGATGGTCATGGCCATCATAATCCCGATTATTTACCAGATTTGGGCTTTTTTAATGCCAAAGGCGGGATCTGCAATGGGATTACCGCAGGATTTGATGATGAGCAAGATATCGCTTTTAACCCTGAACCACAAAAAGACGATTTGCTACAAAACTGGCGCTGGGCGGAGCAGTGGATGCCTCATGCCGCTTGGTATTTGTTAGCAATGACCACTCAGTTTGCTCACTTTACCTCCGTAGGAGAATAACCATGAGTCCGCATTTAACTCACTTGCTCAACGTCAATGGCAGTAAGGATAGAGTATGAATTATCGAATGGATTTTGCTGTGCTGAGCGAGCAAGCTAGCCATTGCCGTTTTGGCTTAACCTTGCATAATCTAAGCGATCAGCCACTGACTGACTGGCGCTTACACTTTGTGATTGAGCGTTATATTGACCCCAATTCCCTCACTCAAGGTCAGCTACAGCAAACAGGGAGCTTTTGCACCATCGAGCCTAATTGCCAGATTTTAGCTGCCAATAGTCACTTTTACTGTGAATTTAGCATAAAAACCGCACCATTCCACTTTTATACCGACGGTATTAAAGAGGCTTTTATCGAATGGTCAAGTGCCAATACTATTCATCGCCAAACCGTTACCGTCACGCCCATCGCTCTGCTGTCTAGCCATAAACGGCGCAGTGTTGTCGAGGCGGTTGAGTGCGCAGAGCTGTGTTTAATTCCCTACCCTAATCAACTGCAGCGATTCGAGGGCAAGCTCTCTTTACCTCGCCAAAGTGGATTCGCAATACAAACGGAAAAAGCTCATCACGCCAGTCAGTGGTTTCGAGAGCAGTTGATGGCGTTATACGCATTCCCTATTGAGGATAAAGCGGAAGCCGCGCCGATCCTTTATTGTCTTAAACCAACACTTGATGCACAAAGTTATCAATTGGAGATCGACCAACAAGCCATTCGCGTCTTCGCCAATAGCGAAACCGGCTTTCTGTATGCCAGCGCTACGCTATTACAGCTCGCGCAACACAATGATCCGGTTGTCGATTTTCCCTGCTTAACCATTAGTGATGCTCCGCGCTTTGACTACCGAGGCATGATGCTCGATTGCGCGCGACATTTTCACTCTTTAGAAACGGTTAAACGCTTAATCAATCAACTGGCCTACTACAAATTCAATACTTTTCATTGGCATTTAACCGATGACGAAGGCTGGCGGATTGAAATTAAATCGCTGCCGCAACTAACGGACATTGGCGCATGGCGCGGTGTTGATGAGGAACTAGAGCCCCAGTACAGCACGCTCACGGAACGTCATGGGGGATTTTATCGTCAATACGAAATCAAAGAGGTGATTGCCTATGCCGCTGAGCGTGGGATCACGGTCATCCCAGAAATCGATATTCCCGGTCACAGCCGCGCGGCCATCAAGTCACTCCCTGAGTGGTTAATCGATAGAGAAGACAAGTCGACTTATCGCAGTATTCAATATTATACCGATAACGTGCTCTCTCCCGCTCTGCCCAGCACCTATCAGTTTATTGATCGGGTTTTAGAAGAAGTCGCTGCCCTGTTTCCAAGCCCATGGGTTCACATCGGTGGCGATGAAGTCCCTGAGGGTGTCTGGCTTAATAGCCCTAAGTGCCAAGCCTTAATGACAGAGCATGGTTATACCAGTAGCCATGAATTACAAGGTCATCTGCTGCGTTATGCCGAGCAAAAACTGAAATCACTGGGTAAACGCATGGTCGGATGGGAAGAGGCGCACCATGGCAATAAAGTCAGTAAAGATACCGTGATCTACTCTTGGCTGTCGGAAAAAGCCGCTTTGCACTGCGCCAAGCAAGGCTTTGATGTGATCTTACAACCGGGACAATTTACCTACTTAGACATCGTACAAGATTACGCGCCAGAAGAACCCGGTGTTGATTGGGCCGGAGTGACACCGCTAGAACGCGCTTATGGCTATGAGCCATTAGCTGAGGTCGCCGATAACGATCCGCTGCGTAAACGTATCCTCGGTATTCAATGCGCCCTATGGTGCGAACGAATCAATAACCCATCACGTCTCGATTATATGATTTATCCACGCTTAACCGCTCTCGCCGAAGCTGGCTGGACCGAAAAACAGCATCGTGATTGGTCCGGTTATTTGACACGTTTAAAAGGTCATCTGCCGCTACTTGAGCAGCAAGGTATTGACTATCGCCATCCATGGCAAGCAAAGCCGCAGAACTAAATCTACTTAACTCTTTATTTTTTATCTGCCCCATTGAGCAGTGTTTGAAAAGGAAAACATCATGAAATACGGCTATTTCGATAATGAAAATCGCGAATACGTCATTACTCGCCCCGATGCTCCGGCCCCGTGGACCAACTACCTTGGCACAGAAAAATTCTGCAGCGTGATTTCACATAACGCTGGCGGATACGCTTTCTATCATTCTCCTGAGTACAATCGTGTCACTAAGTTTCGACCGAACTTTACTCAAGATCGTCCCGGTCATTATGTTTATTTACGTGATGATACCAGTGGTGATTTTTGGTCTATTTCTTGGCAGCCGGTGGCGAAAAGCCTTGCCCAAGCCAACTATGAAGTTCGCCATGGTCTGTCTTACTCAATTTTTAAATGCGAATACCAAGGTATCGTCGCCAGCAAAACACTGTTTGTACCCAAAGGAGAAGATGCTGAACTGTGGGATGTGGTGATTGAAAACACGTCCAATGAGACGCGGACTATCAGTGCTTTCAACTATGTTGAATTTTCCTTTAGCCATATTAAATCTGATAACCAAAACCATCAGATGTCACTTTATTCTGCTGGCACTGAATATAAAGAAGGAGTGATTGAATACGATCTGTATTACAACACTGATGATTTCTTAGGTTTTTATTATCTCACCGCAACCTTCGATGCCGACAGCTATGACGGTCAACGTGACCAATTCCTCGGCATGTACCGTGATGAAGCCAACCCAATTGCGGTAGAGCAAGGTCGATGCTCAAACAGCGCACAAACTTGCTATAACCACTGTGGCGCGCTGCATAAGCAGTTTGTCCTCCAACCCGGAGAAAAAGTCCGTTTTGCTGTGGTATTAGGGGTCGGTAAAGGTAACGGTGCAAGACTACGTGAAAAATATCAAGATCCACAACAGGTTGATCAAGCATTGGCAGCGATAAAAGCCCATTGGGATGAACGCTGCGCCAAGTTCCAAGTCAAATCCCCTAATCCAGGCTTGGATACCATGATTAATACTTGGACGCTCTACCAAGCGGAAACCTGCGTAGTCTGGTCACGCTTTGCCTCTTTCATCGAAGTGGGTGGCCGTACTGGGCTTGGTTATCGTGATACCGCGCAAGATGCCATCTCGGTGCCTCATACTAACCCTGAAATGACCCGTAAACGCTTAGTTGATCTGCTGCGTGGTCAAGTGCAAGCGGGCTACGGTTTACACCTTTTTGATCCAGACTGGTTTGATCCAGAAAAAGCCAATGTCAAACCATCAAAATCGCCAACTGTCGTTCCAACGCCTTCTGATGACGATAAGATCCACGGCATCAAAGACACCTGCTCTGACGATCACCTATGGATCGTGCCGACCATCTTAAATTACGTGAAAGAGACTGGCGATATGGCCTTTATCGATCAAGTGATTCCTTATGCCGATGGCGGTGATGCCACCGTGTACCAGCATATGATGGCTGCGCTCGATTTCTCCGCCGAATACGTGGGTCAAACCGGAATTTGTAAAGGTCTACGCGCCGACTGGAACGACTGTCTGAATCTTGGCGGTGGTGAATCGGCGATGGTGTCTTTCCTTCACTTCTGGGCTCTAGAAGCATTCCTCGAACTGTCTCGATTCCGTCACGATGAAGCGGCCACCGATAAATACCAAGCCATGGCTAACGGGGTGCGCGCCGCGTGTGAAACCCATTTATGGGATGAACAAGGTCAATGGTACATTCGCGGCCTGACTAAAGATGGCGATAAGATTGGCACTTTTGACCAAGTGGAAGGCAAAGTGCATCTGGAATCCAATTCACTGGCTGTGCTGTCTGGTGCGGTGAGCCACGAACGTGGCATCAAAGCCATGGATGCAGTGTATGAGTACCTCTTCTCTCAATATGGCTTGCATCTCAATGCGCCATCCTTTGCGACCCCAAATGATGATATTGGTTTTGTGACTCGTGTTTACCAAGGGGTAAAAGAAAATGGCGCGATTTTCTCTCACCCTAACCCTTGGGCATGGGTGGCTGAAGCAAAACTCGGCCGTGGCGATCGAGCGATGGAATTGTACGATGCGCTCAATCCTTATAATCAAAACGATCATATCGAAACTCGTATCGCTGAGCCCTACTCCTATGTGCAGTTCATCATGGGTCGCGATCATAAGGATCATGGTCGAGCCAACCATCCTTGGCTGACCGGTACTTCAGGTTGGGCTTACTACGCCACCACCAACTTTATGTTGGGGATTCGCACTGGCTTTGAGGGCTTAGATGTCGATCCTTGCATCCCAACCTCATGGCCTGGTTTTGAAGTCACCCGTCAATGGCGTGGTGCGACCTATCAGATCAAGGTGGAAAACCCTGATCACGTTTCTAAAGGTGTGAAATCGATCACTTTGAACGGTCAAGCGATTGAAGGGGCGATTCCGGTGCAAACAGCAGGCTCAGTCAATCAAGTCATCGTCACAATGGGCTAAACAGCTTGGGGCGCATTTTTGCGCCCCTCTAAGGAGAGAAGCATGATTCAATTTGGTACCGGAGGCTGGCGAGCCTTTATTGGTGAAGAGTTTACCAAAGACAATGTACGCATCGTCGCACAAGCGCTAGCCAACATCATTCAGCAAGAACAAGTGGCAGAGCAAGGCTTTGTGATTGGCTATGATCGCCGCTTTTTATCCGATAAGGCCGGGCGCTGGTTTGCAGAAGTCCTTGCCGGCAATGGTATCGTGGTCAGTTTTATTAATAAATTTGTCCCCACGCCTGTGGTGATGTTTCAAGCAAAAGTTATGGACTGCGCTTACTCGGCCTGCATTACCGCCTCACATAATCCGGCCGATTATAATGGCATTAAAGTGTTTATCCGCGGTGGACGTGACGCTGATGAAATTATTACGAAAAAAATTGAACAACAGACAGCAAGGTTGACGCTTAGCGACATTCGATCGCTCGATTTTGAGCAGGCTATCGCGGAACAACTTATCATCAACATTAACCCAATGAATGACTTTGTCGATTCGATCATTAACTTGATTGATATTGACGCGATCCGTAAAGCAAATTTACGGGTATTGATCGATCCTATGTTTGGCGTGGCGAAAAATGCGCTACAAACGGTACTGATCAATGGCCGCTGTGATGTTGATGTGATCAACGATGGGAAAAATCCCGATTTTGGCGGATTAATGCCATCCCCCAGTGCCGCTACCTTGTATCGCCTGCAACACCTAGTGAAAAATGAAGGCTATGACATTGGCATTGGCACCGATGGCGATGCGGATCGACTGGGGATTATTGATGAAAAAGGCCATTTTATTCATCCCAACGAAGTGCTAATGCTGCTTTACTATTACTTACTGGAATATAAAGGCTGGAAAGGTTCGGTAGTACGTAATATTGCCACTACGCATCTATTGGATAAAATTGCCGCTGATCATGGCGAGCAATGCTTTGAAGTTCCGGTTGGCTTTAAGCATATTTCTTCACAAATGGAAGCGGCTGATGCTTTGATTGGCGGTGAAAGTTCAGGGGGCTTGACCATTCGCGGGCATATCAAAGGTAAAGACGGCGTCTTTGCTTCTAGCTTATTGGTGGAAATGCTCAGTGTCACCGGCAAAAAACTCTCTGAATTATTAGAAGAGATCTATGGCCGCTATGGTTATGCTTACACCGCCGAAGGGGATTGTAAATTTAGTCAGCAGCAAAAGGCCTCTCTGTACAATAAGCTGTATGTTGAAAAACAGCTGCCAGACTTTGACGATGAGATAGAAAAAGTCAGCTATGAAGATGGAGCGAAAGTCTATTTTTCCAACGGCGGCTGGATCATTGCCCGTTTTTCCGGCACGGAACCTTTACTGAGAATCTTTGCCGAGATGGCCGATAAGCCCACCGCAGAACGATTAGTCGATCAAATGAAAGCGTTTTTACAACTTTAATCCCGATTAAAGTTCAGTAGGCTCACTAGGGTCTGCCTTGTATAAAGAAGTCACAAACTGCTGCAAAAATCAGCTCGAAAGATAAACAAACCCTAGGGGTACAATATCGAAGTGAAAGTCATCGTACTTTCACTTCTTCCAATACTCGAATAAAGCGGCCAACCTAGCGTCTTTATCTTCCTATCTTTTGATAAAGCTCAGACCACTTCCCCCCCCTGCCTTATCATACAATTTGTTACAATTACTCAACTCTTGATTTTATTGTTTTCTTTCAAGGTATTAAATCACATTATTGATTTTTGAGATTTTCCACCATGACTAGCTATTGACCCAAAGAGTGCGATTAATAATAATTATCAAACTTATTTATACAATGGCATCGATAACGCTTAATGCCAGTGCAGTAAGTAAAGCCAAATACCGTCGATCGTCCTACTCATTGAGATAAAAGGTTTATTCATGCAAAAGAAGTTGCTCTCAACTGTCGCTTTAGTCAGTAGTTTCATCACCGCCCCATTACTCCACGCTCAAGACATCACGCTTTATTCAGGCCGTGGTGAAACGCTTGTTAAACCGATCATCGAACAATTTGAAAAGCAGAGTGGCATTAAAGTTAACGTACGTTATGGTGATACCGCTCAACTTGCGGTGTTATTGCAAGAAGAAGGCGCTCGCTCACCAGCTGATGTGTATTGGGGACAAGATGCAGGTGCGATGGGAGCACTGGCTAACGCAGGTCTCTTAGCCACGCTACCAGAAGCGGTTTACAAACAGCTACCTGAGATTTATACCAGTAAAACAGGTCAATGGGTTGCCGCCAGTGGCCGCTCACGCGTGATCGCTTATTCGACTGAACGCGCTTCTGCGGAAGATATTCCAGCCTCTGTGTTTGATTTAACGTCAGAAAAATACCAAGGCCGTTTTGGTCTTGCACCAACCAACGGTGGCTTCCAGTCATTCGTTACCGCAATGCGTGTTGAGCATGGTGACGAGAAAACCTTGGCGTGGTTAAAGGCGATGAAAGCCAACCAACCGAAAATTTATCGTAATAACACCACTCAAGTACAAGCCATTGGCGATGGCGAAATTGATTTTGCGTTGGTCAATAACTACTATTTACCACGCTTTGTTGCCGCCAATGCGAACTTCCCAGCCAAGCAGACTTACTTTGCCGAAGGTGATATTGGTAACTTAGTTAATGTCGCGGGTGTTGCCGTGTTAAAAAGCAGTAAAAAGCAGCCTCAAGCGATTCAATTTATTGAGTACATGCTTTCTCCTGCCGCTCAGCAATACTTCACCTCAGTAGTTGGTGAATACCCAGTCACTCAGGGCATCATTCCTAACCCTGTGTTGGGTGAGCTAGATACACTATTGCAAGCAGCACCCAGTATTGACCTCGATCAACTGGCTGATTTACAAGGTACCTTAAAACTGTTGCGTGACGCAGGTTTGCTATAAGTTTTACGATAATTTCGTACCTTATTCATTACCCTTAATGGTAATATCTCGACCACAAAGCCAGTGCGCAAGCATTGGCTTTGCTATTTAATCATAATTTATAGTATGCAACTTGGCCCTATAATTTGGCCTTGATCAGACTATCTCCGTCTCAGCGTTATCACGCTCAATCAAGAGATAGTAATAATTAGCAAACTCCACCAAGGACACTGAATACAGGTAGTAACTCCTATGAGTGTTTCATCACAACCAGACTTTTCAATACGAGCGATTGGTCAACGTCCTCCGTTTTATTTACTGCTCAGTGCTGGTGTTATCTCGCTATTGATGATCATTCCGCTGTTTTACTTGGTTCTGCGTGCATCACAAGCTGATTATGATCAGCTGATTGAATTGGTGTTTCGAGCGCGCAATTGGCAACTTTTGCTCAATACATTATCTCTGACCTTTGGCGTGTTAGCCGTTTGTACCTTTTTAGCACTGCCCATGGCTTGGTTAGTTACCCGTACCTCGATAGCAGGAAAACAGCTGTTAACCATTCTCGCGATTGTTCCCCTTGCGATACCCGGTTACGTGATGGCTTATGCTCTACTCGGTATCGGCGGCAATATGGGCGCATTAGCTCACCTATTTGATATTCGAATCAGCAATATCTCCGGCTATTGGGGGGCGGTGTGGGCGCTGGCGCTTTATACCTACCCATATATTTTTTTGAATCTACGCGCCGCACTCTTAGGTCTAGACAGTAGCTTAGAAGAGAGCGCCTACAGCCTTGGTTATTCTCGATTCGCCACCTTTCGTTTTGTGATGCTGCCACATTTATTACCAGCGCTCCTCGCTGGCTACATGGTGGTGGCTCTTTATGTGCTCGGCGATTTTGGCGCCGTAGCCTTAATGCGCTATGAAGCGTTTAGTTTTGCGATTTTTAATCAGTATTCAGGGGCATTTGATCGGATTTACGCCGCTTGGCTATCACTGATGTTACTGGCTCTAGCGGGCAGTTTTTTATTAATTGAATACTCATTGTTAAAACGGAAACGCCTCTCCAGTGTCGGTAGTGGTGTTACTCGTCATGCAAAACCGTTCGCCTTAGGGGCTTGGACTCCTGCAGCCTGGTTCTATGTCACTGTTGTGTTTTCCGCCTCCATCGGTTTGCCTTTAACCATGCTCGGTTACTGGATGATCGTCATACCACCGGATATCAGTTTGCTCATGCAAGTCCCTTTCACTTTTGCACGCTCTGCCTTTGCCGCCGCACCCGCCGCGTTATTGGCGGCTTTGATGGCGCTGCCACTGTGTTATTTAGTGACTCGCTATCCATCGCCATTAACACGCACCATGGAACGCAGTGCTTACATTGGTTATGCACTGCCTCCTTTAACGCTGGCTTTAGCCATGGTGTTTTTTGCTCTGCATAGTGCATTTTTCTTATACCAGACCTTAGCATTGCTGATCCTGACTTGGAGTCTAGCCACTCTTGCCTTAGCGATGGGCCCTATTCGCAGCGCGCTCATCCAAACCCGTCAAAATACCGAAGAAGCGGCGCAGTCCTTAGGTTACAGTTCAAGCGCTAGTTTTTTTTATGTGGTTCTGCCTCGCTTAAGACGCGGTATTTTAGCGTCCATCGCTTTGGTGTTTCTATTCTGCATGAAAGAACTGCCGATCACTTTCTTACTCGCTCCTACGGGGTATCACACCTTAGCGGTGACTGTGTTTTCACGAACTTCGGAAGGATTGATGGCAGAGGCCGCCCCCTTTGCGACGGCGATTGTTTTATTTTCTAGTTTATCGATCGGTTTAATCTTAAATCGTGAAAAGATCAAAGGGACCCAATGAGTTCATACAACCTTGTTATTGACGCTATGCAAGATACCTTAGCGACTGAAAAATCGCCTCATTGCCAATACCAAATTCAAGCGCAGCAATTAAGTAAATGGTTTACCGATAGCGATCAACCTGCAGTCAGCGATGTCTCTTTTCAACTGCAAGCCGGTGAAATTTTGGCTTTATTAGGTCCCAGCGGCTGCGGAAAAACCACTACATTACGCATGCTGGCTGGATTTGAGCAACCTAACTCAGGGCAGATTGCCCTTCATGGCCAAGAGGTCACTCAACGACCCGCTCAAGAACGTAATATCGGCATCGTCTTTCAAGATTATGCGCTGTTTCCGCACATGACGGTGGAACAAAACATTATGTTTGCCATGCGTACGACGCCCAAAAATCAACGTGCAGAAAAAGCGATCCCTTGGTTAGAGTTAATGGGACTAAGCCATTTATGTCATCGTTATCCCAACGAGTTATCCGGTGGACAGCAACAACGTGTAGCGCTTGCTCGTACCTTAGCCGCTGAGCCCGACTTAGTGCTGCTTGATGAACCGTTTAGTAACCTTGATGCGGCACTGCGTGAAGCCACGCGTAATGAAATGCGTCAATTATTTAAGCGCTCAGGAACAACGGTGATTTTAGTGACTCATGATCAAGCGGAAGCACTGTGCTTCGCCGATAAAATTGGCGTGATGCAACAAGGTAAATTGGTGCAAATCGGTACGCCACAACAGGTCTATCAGCAACCGATCAATGCGTTTGTTGCTCAATTCTTAGGTCATACTAATTTAATCACCGGTCAAGTTGATGGCGATCAGGTACAGACTCGCTTAGGCAATATCACGCTTCCCGGATTGTCTGAACCCAGTGTTACTCTCTCTATTCGACCAGAAGATATTCAACTGAGCAGCCAGCTAAACGAGCAGCAGACACAAGCGACGGTGATCAGCCGTGAATTTCGTGGCCATGATTACTTTTATACCCTACAACTCGATGAACTGAATTTATCAGTTATCACTAACCGTCACGCTGAATTTGCCGTAGGTCAAACGGTCGCGATTACCAACATCGCTTACGCTTGCCGTTTACTGGCATAAAAAATCCCCTTACTGAGCCTTCAGTAAGGGGATGATTAACGATTCAATATCGCTATTTTAGAGTGACAAATTCAGGGTAAGCATCAACGCCGCAGTCATGAATGTCCATGCCTTGCATTTCTTCTTCTTCAGTGACTCGAATACCAATCGTCGCTTTGAGAATCGCCCACACCACTAAGCTAGCCGTAAACACCCAAGCAAAAATCACCGCAGCACCGAATAACTGAGCCGTTAATGTCGCCTCAGGGTTACTTAAAGGCACCACCAGCAAACCAAACAAACCACACACACCGTGTACTGAGATGGCACCGACTGGATCATCAATTTTGAGTTTATCCAAACCGACAATACTGAACACCACAATCACTCCAGCCACTGCGCCAATCGCCACCGAATAGAGAGGCGATGGTGACAGAGGATCGGCGGTGATCGCCACTAAACCCGCTAATGCACCATTAAGGATCATCGTCAGATCAGCTTTACCCCAAGTAGTTTTGCATACCAGTAGCGCTGCAATCGCTCCCGCTGCCGCTGCCGCATTAGTGTTTAAGAACACTTGCGCTACTGAGGTGGCATTCTCAAAATCGGAGATCATTAATTGTGAGCCACCGTTAAAGCCAAACCAACCAAACCATAGAATAAAGGTCCCCAAGGTTGCTAACGGCATGTTTGAACCAGGGATCGGGAAGATTTGGCCATTTTTACCATACTTACCTTTACGAGCACCGAGCAAGAGCACACCCGCTAAAGCCGCAGAGGCTCCCGCCATATGCACAATTCCTGAACCAGCAAAATCACTGTATCCTGCCGCATCCAAAAAGCCGCCACCCCATGTCCAGTAACCTGAAACCGGATAAATAAATGCCGTTAACACTAAGGCAAAAATCAAAAATGCCCACAGCTTCATTCGCTCAGCCACGGCGCCAGAGACCACTGACATCGCGGTAGCCACAAACACCACTTGGAAAAAGAAATCCGCTTGCAAAGCAAAATCAGCACCTTCTTCTTGGCTACCAATTAAACCACCCAGTGAAGGAAATAAACCACCTTCAGCATTATCAACATACATAATGTGATAGCCGACGATCAAAAACGTTGTACAAGCTATCGCATATAAAACAAAGTTTTTGGTTAAAATTTCGGTGGTGTTCTTAGAGCGAACTAAACCCGCTTCTAACATGGCAAATCCAGCCGCCATCCACATCACTAATGCGCCAGAAATTAATAAAAAGAACGTATCCAGTGCATAGCGCAGCTCAGTTACTGTCAGTGACAATTCCATAGTCATATTCTCCAATCCATTGAATGTTAAAGCGCTTCACTGTCGGTTTCGCCAGTACGAATGCGAACCGCGTGGCTTAAATCATAAACAAAAATCTTGCCATCACCGATTTTCCCGGTGTGCGCTGCTTTAATGATCGCCTCAAGAACGCGATCAACATTATCAGCTTGAGTGGCAATTTCTAATTTCACCTTAGGTAAAAAATCCACTTGGTATTCAGCACCGCGGTATAACTCAGTGTGCCCTTTTTGGCGTCCAAAACCTTTAACTTCAGTCACCGTCATCCCTTCAATGCCAACATCCGCTAAAGCCTCACGTACATCATCGAGCTTAAAAGGTTTAATTATCGCGTTAATCAGTTTCATCGTATCCTCTCAATCGCAGTCATCCATTTCCTACTCATACAATCCAAGGTACGTGCCAACTTTTTAACGTATTGTTTATAAATATTATTTACTTAAAATTAGTGCTTAAAATATGCAAAACGCACCATAAAGGTGCGTAAATTCCCACTATTGAAGCAACCGCTTCACGTTTCACTGATGTTGTGCAACGTATTGTTAGCCTCGACCTAACCGAGCGAAGTCGGCCGATAGCGAATAAATTCACACCACTGATCAATCATCAAGATAAAATCATCCAAACCACAGCTCGCTGTGCTTTCACAATCATAAAAATCAAAGTCACTCTCGATGTCTAACTCATCCTCATGAGACAACACATTGGCTTGCACAGTCACTTCATCGGCTAGGATCATCAAACTAATTTCACGCCCTTCTAAGATATGCTCTTGGTTCGGCGCTTGCTGGGCTTGATGAATGGCTTGTAACACTTGATCGACTTTTTGACGGTCATGACTGATCTCTTCTTGCAACCAGCGGCCAATGATTTCGTGGCCCATTGAAAATGCGCAGTAATAACTGCCATCAAGGGTATTTTTTTTAAATTCGTAGTCCATCAGGTTCTCTGCCATTAATGCTTGGGGATAAATAGAATCTTGTTATTATCGATGATTATCGACACTAAAGAAACTCAACGGTCTCCTTGCTCAGCGATGGTTTACTCTAATCAACGGCCTCAGCCCCATAAGGTGTAATAATGAAAATTGTCATTGCTCCTGATTCATACAAAGAAAGCCTAACTGCGATGGAAGTAGCTACCGCGATTGAAAATGGATTTAAACAAGTCTTCCCTAACGCCAAGTACCTAAAATTACCCATGGCCGATGGTGGAGAAGGCACGGTTCAATCCCTAGTTGACGCGACCGGTGGATCCATTTTTATGGCCACAGTCACCGCCCCTTTAGGTGAACAGATTGAAGGTTTCTACGGATTAATGGGCGATGGTAAAACGGCTATCATAGAGATGGCGGCCGCATCTGGTTTGCACCTTGTGGCACCAGAGCTGCGCAACCCAATGAAAACCACCAGCTATGGCACCGGTGAGTTGATCAAAGCCGCACTTGATCACGGGGTTGAGCAGATCATCATTGGTATTGGCGGCAGCGCGACTAACGATGGCGGTTTAGGCATGGCGCAAGCATTAGGGGTTAAAATGCTGGATGCACAAGGCGATGAGCTAGGTTTTGGTGGTGAAGAACTGGCTAAGCTGGCTCGCATTGATACCTCTGCTATCGACCCACGCTTAGCTAAAATCACGCTACAAGTGGCTTGTGATGTGAATAATCCTTTATGCGGTAAACAAGGGGCAACGCAGATATTTGGCCCACAAAAAGGCGCAACACCAGAGATGGTTGCGCAGCTTGATGCCAACCTTGCCCATTACGCACATATCATCAAAACGCAACTGGCAATCGATGTCAAAGATATCCCTGGCGCAGGCGCGGCGGGAGGTTTAGGAGCAGCGCTGATTGGTCTGCTTGGTGCAAGCCTACGTCCCGGCATTGAGATTGTCATGGAAGCCGTCAATCTAAGTGATATGGTCAAAGATGCCGATTTAGTGATTACTGGCGAAGGGTGCATTGATAGCCAGACTATTTATGGCAAAACGCCCATCGGGGTGGCACGGACTGCAAAACGTTTTTCGGTTCCGGTAATTGGCATTGCGGGGAGTTTGTCTGCCGATTGCGGCATTGTGCATCAGCATGGGATGGATGCGGTATTCAGCGTAGTACCAGGTTGCGTTGACTTAGCGACCGCTTTTGCCGAGGCGGCGCAAAATATCGAGCTCACTGCACGCAATGTGGCGGCAGTATTGCGTTTGTCTCGCGCGGATCAATCTTAATCGTCGTTAGCCAATGACGATTAAGATTACACCAAGCAGCATGATGTCATGCTGCTTAATAAAAATGCCAGTGATCGTCAGATCACTGGCATTGTCTATTCACGACTTATCACTCAACACGAGACTTAGAAAGTATAGTTAGCCGAAATCCATAAGCGGCGTCCTTCTAAAATCGCACCTTTGGTCGATTGTTGAAGATGACTGTATTGACTTGCGTAGTAGGTATCACCGTCATACTCATAAGCGGTGAACTTACGAAAATCTTGGTTAAATAAGTTATAAATTGTCGCGTTGACACTGAAGTTTTTATTGATCCGATAAGCACCACCCAGATCAAACAGGGTATACGCTTTAATATCACCTACCGCATCGTACATCGCCTTATTAGCGGCTGAGAGATCTTCCACTAAACCATTAAAGCGACGACTTTCGCCACGATAATTCACCGCTAACCAAACATTCGCTTGCTCAGTCGCAGCCCAGTTCACTTTCGCACTGGCTTTGTGTTTTGGTGTATCACTCAGCTCGCCAGCAACCTTGCCTTTTTCCTTAATTTCCGTTTCGGTAAAGGTGTAGTTCATCGAGAAATTCACGGTGTCGAGCAATGGCATCGCAAAGGCAAATTCAACACCACGACTGTAAGCTTCATCAACGTTAGTTTGTTGGCTAAAGGTATCTTGAGCCCAGTTATCACCATAACTCACGCAGCCAGGACGGTTCGGATTGGTCGATGAGAAACAGTTGTATAATGGCGTACCCGTTGAGATTTTATCATCAAACTGGTTATGGAATAGCGTTACATTGGTAGTAATGCCTTGTTCACCATTGTAGTAAAAACCAATCTCGGTAGTGCGAGTAGTCTCTGGTTTTAGATCCGGAGAACCGATGGTAATTTGTGTCCCTTGCCCAGTAATCCCATTAATGCCACTGTGCAACGCATTCACTTGTGGCGCTTTATAACCGGTGCTCACACCACCTTTGACTGTCATGGTTGGGCTAAGGCTGTACACCGCATAGGCACGAGGACTAAAGTGGCTACCAAAAGCATCATGATGATCGTAACGTCCACCTAAAGTCAGGCTTAAAGCATCTGTGATTAACCATTCATCTTCGGCAAACAATGACCATGTAGTTTGTTCAAAATCTTCACTAGACATCCCATCTATCATAGAAGCATTCCAATATTGTGCTCCCACAGTCAGGTAATGATCATCACCGATGGTCGTATTGAGTTTGGTATCCAACACAATATTGGTGGTTTCTAATTCGCGCTTATCTTTGACATTCTTACCTGGGATACCACTCGGACGATTTGGATTCCCCGGAATGGTGCGACCAATGGTCTCAGAAACGTTATACATGACACTCGATTCCCATACCCCTAAATCTACTTGAGAAGTATGACCGAGTGCAAACTGACGGTTTTCATAGCGTAACTCGTCAGCATAACCGCGCCAATTGGTTGCAGTATCATTGTTGCTCAGTTTACGATTTTCTGGAGTACCGTTATCGTAATTCTGACGCGATAAGTCCATATCGAACCATAAGTTATGATCGTCTATCGCAATGTAATCAAAACGAGTACCAAAGGTATAGTTTTCATTATCGACTTTGCTTTGCCCACGGGCGTCTAGCTCGCGACCATCTGCTCCCTGCGCAGTCAGATTGGATTCATTACGTTTATAAAAACTACCGCGAACGGCTAGACCTAGCGTATCCGCGATCAGCGGACCACTGGTATGCAAACTGGTTTTATGAGTATCACCAAATTCACGCTCTTGCTGCCAAGTATAATCTTGGGTGATCGATGTATTCCAAGTGTCGGTTACTTTACGGGTGATGATATTGATAACCCCGCCCATCGCATCTGAGCCGTAGAGCGTTGACATCGGGCCACGGACAATTTCAATTCGCTCAATAGCATTAACCGGCGGCATAACCCCACCAGACATCTCACCAAAGCCATTTGGCGTGATATTTCCCGCGACATTTTGTCTGCGACCATCAATCAAAATCAGCGTATATTCAGACGGCATACCACGGATACTGATGTTCAAACCACCGGTTTTTCCAGTATTACCAAAAACATCAATCCCTTCTTGATCTTGTAGCGCTTCAGCAAGATTAGCAAAACGCTTCATTTCCAGATCAGCCCGCGAGATCACACTGATGGTAGCGGGAGCATGAGTCAATTTCTTTTCAAAACCAGAAGCGGTGACGACCATTACTTCATCCGCTTTACTTTCCACTTGGGCCAACACAGGCAAATGACACAGCGAGGCAATCGCCACCGCTAAGCTCGTTTTACGAGTTAACAACATGGTTCTATTCCTTTATCTTTATTGCATAATGCCCATTGTTTGGTCCAAGGAGGCGCTCAACAGCGATAACGATGGAGGCACTCACCATGATTGCCGTATAACGACAGCTTCACGTGGGTTGGAAATAAATGGGCTTGAACTATCACTGGAAGGAATCTAACTAATAATAATTATCAATTGTATTTACTTTACATTCTTTACACTGATAAAGGGAACTTTTCTCAACATCCTAATCGAAAATGATATTGCCCCCTCTCAATTGGATAATGTTCTGAGAAATAAAGTAAATCGTTAATCGTGACGGTGGCTTAACTCAGAGGGAAGGTAGATAGGAAAGCTCAGCGTAACGACTAAGCCGTGATTATTTTCAGCACTGACATGGCCATGCATTTTCTCAACCGATTGCTGAACAATCGACAAACCTAATCCATAACCATGACGAGAAGATAGTGTCGACATCGTTTGATAAAAAGGACGAAAAATCGCCTCTAATTGCTCACTCTCCACCCCAGGACCATCATCCATCACGATGATTTTCACTTGCCGATCCTGCTTTTTCGTCATCACCGTAATGCAACACTGCTCACCCGCGTACTTAGTCGCATTAGTCAATAAGTTATCCAATATACTGCCGAGTAACACTCGATCGCCCCGTATCCATTCATCTTGTCCACTCGGCACAAATCGCAGTTGCTGAGTGGGTTGTAAATGTGGACGAAACTGCTCGGTTTGCTGACTTAAATACGCCTGCACATCCAATGGTTGTAAGACCACATCACAATGAAGACTGCGCAACCGACTGAGCTCGAGGATTTTCTCAATCATTGAATCCATTAACTGAGCTTCTTGTTCAGCGCGCACTAACCATTGAGTGCGATCTTGGGCAACATCAGTATGGCTGGCTAAATGCAGAGCTAAGGCTTGCCGAGTCAGCGGTGTTTTTAACTCATGAGATAAGGTACGAACCAATTTTCGCTGCTCTTCAATCAATCCTTGGATCTGCTCGGCCATGTTATCGAAATCAGCCGCCAGTTGTTGAAACTCCCACGGACTATGACCTATCGACTGTGAGACACGCGTTTCCGTGATCCCCTGAGCAACCGCACGACTAGCAGACTGTAAACGTCCCAATGGTCTTTGCAATTGACGACTTAATACCCATGAGATCAAGGTTAAAATTAATAGGCTGAGCAACAGATTCGTTGACCAAAGATAATAGCCCGCTCGCGATGCAGGATGTTGCTGCCATGGTAACTGGACCATCAGCGAATATCCATCGCTCATCGGCACAATGATCATCGGTTTCGAGACTCGAGTTCCCATCGGCTCGGTGAGCTGACGAGCGTTACGCATTTTCATCTGCACATGAGGGTGAATATCTCGCCCACTGACGACATGATTAGTACTGTCTATCACGTACAATAAATAAGGCTGAGACATTTCCCATTGCGCTAACGCCTCTGCACCGAGCTGGCGCTGTTGATTGGCGCTGGCACTTAACTGTTGTAATTCTCGTTGGACTTTATTAGGTAGGGTTAAAAAACGCTCGTAGAGCACCATCTCTACGGCAGTAAAAGAGAGAAAAATCAACAACACACTGAGCGCTAAACTGGCAAAAAGACGCACCACCAATCGCTGGCAAATATGGTTTCCAGAAAAAAGACACCATTGTCTTTTATTGAACATGGGCACTGGCAAATTGATATCCCACGCCTCGCGCGGTACGAATGGTGGATTTTGGCCATCCAGCTTGCGATAGCTTACGACGTATATTACTGATATGCATATCTAAATTACGATCAAACGGACACAACTCTCGTTTTAACACTTGATGCTGGAGCTCAGATTTGGAGATCACTTGCTGCGGATGAGCCGCCAGATAAGTCACTAAATCGAGTTCGGTTTGGGTGAACGGCAGCCGACGTAAGGTATCAATATGCGCTGACAGTTGCCCTGAAAAATTCAGTGCAAAATGATGGGTATGACGCTGTTTCTCTAATGCAACTCGACGTAGTGTCGCTTTGATCAAAGTGAGTAATTTCGGAATACTGAACGGTTTGGTTAAATAGTGATCCGCTCCGGCTTCATAGCCATCGATTTTTGCCGCTTCGTCCGCAAAAGCACTGATCATGACAATCGGGGTCGAAAAACGCTGGCAGATGCGCCGTGCCGCCTGCAATCCATTGAGTTTAGGCATCATCACATCGAGTAACACCAGATCAAAGGGATGGCTGACGAGCTGAGTTAACGCTTGCTCGCCATCATGGGCACAGATGACTTGATAGCCTTCATTCACCAACACGGATTCGAGCAGTTGGCACATCATCGGATCATCATCAGCAATTAGAATGGTCGGCATGAGCTTAATAATAACAAATAGGAATTGTTATTATTCTATTTATTATTAACTCAAATACAAGCACAACAGCCGATAGCCTTCATACGAGTTAATCTAAATCAATTTGCCAGCGCTGCCAGGGATGTTCAACATCAAATCCTTGCCCTAAACGGCTTAACGGATCGATCACAATATAGCGTGAAAACTCTCCCAATAAGGCCTTTAACGCAGGACTCGGCGGACGAGTCGTCAACAACCAGACATCGGGGAAGTTCTGTAGCCACTGTTGTAACAGCCTCTGATCTTGTTCATTCCATTCTAACTCTGGCTTAAATTGCTGCCCTTGGATTGATAAACTGTAGCCCGCAGCAAAATCGAGCAGTGCTTCATCCAACAACACCACACTTTCGACCTCATGATTAAACAATCGAGCTTGATTGGCAAAAAGCTGCTGCTGTAGTTCACGCGCCACGCGCTGCTGATTCGCTTGAATAGCCGCTTGTTGCGAGCTGAATATTTGCTGTAAATCGAGGCTAATATTATTCAGCATGGTGGTTAAATTGAGTGGATTGAGCCACACATACGGCGAGATCTGTCCTTGTCCATCTCGTAATGATGAAACCGCTGGCGCTCTTGGCGTTAAGGCTTGCGCAGCATCAATGGGCACCAGATGAATATTGTATTGACGCACCTGAGGATAAATCGGGTCTTGCGGCCAAATGGAGCGGATAGTCACGACTGCTGTCGCTTCTCTGGCGTACTTGGCCACTTTTTGCTGCTCGCTATCAAACCAGCTTTGGTGACGCTGTAAACTAAAACGAGGCGATGGCAGATAGACAACCTCTATTGGCGTCTGAGCAACCAGCTGCTTGGTTAACCAATAGGTGACCGGCAGAGAAGTTAATACACGGTCTTGAGCTTGTGCTGATAGAGACACCAGCAGCAATGAACTACACAATAGCAACCACAATTGGGTCATGATGGTTCGGCAGTGAGGGTACATAACATTATCCATTCGGTCTTAATACTCGCCATAAGGTGGCGCTGATAAAAAACAGGGTTGAGAGTAAAATAATCGCCGCCCCAGAAGGTAAAGGCCATTGATAAACAACCGGTAAAATGGTCCCGCCAATGCAAGCTAAGGTCGCTAAGCAAGCCGATAGCATCACAAAGCTGGCATTATTGCGAGTTAATAGACGCGCCGTCGCGCCGGGGATCAGCAGCAGGGCGCCAACTAAAATTGCGCCAATCACTTTGACCGAAACTATCGTCACTAGGGTTATCATGATGACAAACAGGTAGTCATAACCGTTGACCAGATAGCCGCGGACTTTCGCGATATCTGGGCTTAAACAAGCCAGTAAGATACGGTTATAACTGAGCAGCAGTACTAACATGATCAAGCTACACACCAGAACCAGCAACACAATATCTTGCCGAGTGACGGTTAAAATCGATCCAAACAACACGTTTTCTAATAAATGAATATTGATTTTACGCGCTACGTACATCAGTAGCGCTGCGCCCAATGCCAAGGCCGCGGAGAGAAATACTCCCACTAAAGTATCGTAAGGTACTTGGGTGCGATTGCGCACATAATGCAGCAGTAAGGCAAAAATCAAGCAGAAGCTGAACAAACCAATCATCGGCGATTCGGGACTTTCACCTAATAAAATACCGATAGCAATTCCCGTAATCGCTGCATGGCCCACCGCTTCGGAGAAAAATGCCAAGCGTTTCGCTATCACTAAAGTCCCCAACCCACCAAGCAAAGGGCCTAAAATTACCGCAGCAATTAACGCATTGAGCATAAAAGCGTAGGCAAAGCTTTCCGCTAACCAACCACGTTCAACTCCGGTGATCAGCCATTGTTGTAATGTTTCCATTAAGCCGCTCGCTCTTGTTTGGACGCCAAATGCCCATGCTGACTGTAGTGCTCAAAAAGTCGCTCAATATTATCAGGGTGCAAGACTTGTGCGACCGGTCCCGAGGCGACCAATTGACGATTGATGACATGGACTTGGCCAGGTGTAGTTTGTAAGATACGCCGAACCGCGCCAATATCATGGTGTACCGCTAATACCGTCACACCTTCGGCCACTAAATCCGCAATCAGTTGCTCTAAGTACTGTACGCCTTGCTCATCCATCCCGGTTGTCGGTTCATCCAAAATCAGCAGCTCTGGCTTATCGAGTAGCGCCTGAGCAAACATCACCCGTTGCAATTCACCGCCTGATAATTGACCAAGACGTAAATGAGCACGACTCGCCATACCAACCCGCTGTAGACTATTCAAAACCTGCTCGCGATTCGTTCGCTTGTAAGGTGATAGCGCTTGTAAAAACAGCGGTAACCGGCTGACATTGAGCAGCATAAAATCCATCACACTGATCGGTAAACTTGATTCAAACAAAGCTTTTTGAGGCACATAACCCATTTGCTGCTTAGCGCCAGTAGGCCACTCAAGAGCAATACTGCCCTGAAAAGGGGTTAAGCCCATAATCGAACGCAGTAAAGAGGTTTTCCCTCCGCCATTCGGCCCCATGATGATATGGCATTGGCCAGCGGCAAACGCATGATCAAACGGCATTAAAACCTGTTGATTGGCGTAACCTAAACTCAGTTGGCTAAGATGAATTGCCGGTCCCAGCATCATTGAGCTTGCTCGCTCATCTGATTGGCATAATGAATGGCTTGCACTAACGTTTTCGTGTTGTCTTGCATCTCTTTGATCACTTTATCGGCCGTAAAAGGACCATGAGTCATGTGTGAAAACCGGTATAACTTGACGCCGGTTTCGCGCTCAATGGTATCGACAAAACGATTCGGCATTTCTAGTTCATAAAACAGCACATTAATCCCAGACTGGCGGATTTTATTGATCGTATCTTGTAGCTGGCTGGCACTCGGCTCAACCCCGTGGGCAGGCTCAATCACCGCACTGACTTCAATCCCAAATTCTTGCAGTAAATAGTTATAGGCGTTATGAGTGGTTGCCACTTTTAAAGCTTGAACATTGGCATCGATTAATTGTTGCATCGCCGCTTGCTTCATTTGACGCATTTGGCGAGCAAATTGCCGCGCATTGGCGAGATAAAATTCACCATTATCCGGGTCAAGCTGAGCCAAAGCCTGAGCAATGGTATAGACCTTTTGAATCGAGGTTGCGATACCCACAAAAGTATGGGGATTTTTGGCACCATCGCCAACACTCGCGCCCATTGCGGCCAATAAGGGCACTTGTTGATTAGCGTAAATAACTTGAAGATCGGAACGCTGAGCAGCAGCAAGCACTTTCATCGCATAATCATCATGACCGATGCCATTGACCACCAAAACATCCATCTGCTGTAAACGCAGTAAATCCCCCGGTTGCGGTTGATAATTGTGTGGGTTAAAGCCTGCATCAACCAGTGGCAAAATGGTCGCTCTATCTTGGACAATCGTGGCAACATAACTGTAGTAAGGGTGTAGCGTGATACCGATGGTCAATTTATCAGATCCTGCCACCGCGTGACTGGCAAACAGTAAGGAGATCGTTAACAGCGTTCTATGAAAGACTGCTCTAATCTGGCTTGATAACATAACGATTTTTCTCTTATTAATGCGATAGTGAGGCAGACAGCGGCCAACGCTTCCACCCAGCTTGAATCCATGATGAATCAGTAAGTGCTAACCAATCTGATAACTCTCCCACAATTGGCTGAGTAAAAAACCAGACTTGCGCGTCAGCATCAGGGCCTTGGGGGTACCAGATCAAAACATGCCCAACTTGACTAGGGTCTTGCGCCAATCCTAAATAGCCTTGAGCAACCTGCTGCCATTGATGTTCACCCAAATAATGCCAGCTACTATCACGCACAAAAGGCGCAATACCCTCTTCTGCCAGCCATTGCACCGAGGGCCACTGATGCTCTAGATGGTGAAAGAAATGCAGCTCTTGTTCAGCAAGGCTTAGCTCAATCAACAGACTTTTTTGCTTTTCATTGAGATCCTGGGCACGCAGCTCAAAGGATAACGGCGTCGTCGGTGGTGTGACTTCAACGAGTCTGCCACGCAACAACAGTGCCGAGACCAGTAGGATCAACAGCATGCTGCCGAGTACCCACCATGTCTCTTGACTGCCCTTATCCGCCTTGACCTGAACGCGCACCGTCGACGGCGTTGATGAGTGAGAATTAAAGTTCAACGCCATCAATCTCAACAGGCGCTTCATGGCCAGGATCAAACACAATGTAATAGTCACCGTTTGGGATAGTAAACGTCACCTCAGAACGTTGATCGGTTTTTCCAATTTCAATCAGTACATCGTCATAATCAAACATACGTACCGTTTCATTGATGGCCGGACTACTGTCGCTGTATCCCGCTTGGCACAAGATGTGATCGGCCTGTTTTTGGCACTCCATGACTGGAAAATGAGCCCAACTCAACCCACTCAATAAACCACTCGTCATCACAAGCCATTGTTGCCACTTCATTGCATACCTCTTATTTTAAAACCGCTTCAAAAGTTAAATGGATGGAAGAACGCGCTTGTTCAGCAAGTGGATTATCGTCTAAAGGACCGCTAAAACCAGCAATCAATAAATAGCGACCCGCCTGATGTGGCGTGAATTGAATTTTGCCATCCTTATCGCTAGTCAGAATCACCGCTTCTTGTTGATTACGGTACAAAGTGCCATCTTGACGAATTTCTGCTTCTACACCAGCTTGGGGCTGTCCATTAAAGAAAAACTGCAAAATCGCGGTTTCGCCTTCGACAATGTCGGCTGGATGAGTCACAGGAACCAACTCTAAGAATTTCTTTTCTAATTCAAAAACTTGTCTAGATGGTTGATTCACCGTCACGTAAGCTTCAGTACGGTTAAACACCAAAACGCTTTGCACATTCTGCGCTCCTTCAGGCAACACTGCATCACGCTCTGCGGCATTGGCAGCAATACGTCGTGGCGTTTGACGAGCTCCGATGGTGTAAGTGGTCATATAAAATGGCTGACCCGTAAGGCTGATTTTATGGGTGCCCGGTTCAGAGAAAAAGAAGTCGAAGCTCGACTTACGCTTATGCTTAGCCACAAACGCAAAGCGCTCGCGCTGACCACTTGGCGTGATCACCACGCCAGAATCTAATCCTAACGGCTTATCGAAGACAAAAGTTCCGTGTGACGCGCTGGCGTCAGTGGTGATCCAATCACCGTCTTGTGAAGAGACCGTAAACTCACTCGGTAACACCCAACGAGGATGGGCGACCACTGCCGCTGACGCTAAGGCCGCAACCGCTAATAAACCGGTAGAAAATACGCGATACAACATCATTTATTCATTCCTATGTAGTGCTCTTAGTTGAAGAGCCGTCATACTATTAACGACTATCCTTGGATTAAATGGCGATCATTAAGGTTGATAACGTAGCCTGATCACGCCCGTTTCATAAGTAGCATCGAGTTGATACTGCTCAGGCTGAGCATGCAACGTCATTGCTTGTCGCACTACGTCTCGGCCACCGTGCTCACGAACCACTTCGGCATAAAACAGGTAGTCCCCTTGCGCTAATGGCTGACCTTGGTCATCTAAACCATCCCATTGCAAACGGTATTGTCCCGCCGGACGAGTCGCGGATGTCACCGCATCGATCAATGCCCGATCGTAACGGCCCACTTGTCGCCACCAGCGACGAATATCTTTAAGCCAAGTATCTTCTTTTTGCCATAAGGCAACCGTACGCACAGGCTGACCTTGAGCGTCTTCTATCCAAATCGCAACATAAGGTCTGGCGTACATTCCAACGTCCAGTTTTGGTAGTTCAAACTCAATATCCAGCTTACCCAAAGGCGCGGCGAATACATTAACGCTCAGTACACTGAGTCCCAATAACCAAACGTAAAGCCGTCCTCGCTGTTTCTTCATGATCTACCGTCCACAAAAATATCCATAATAACTATCAATCTAAAATAACCATCAATCTAAAATGACTGAGCGCATCAGCAGCCTTTAAGGCACCGCCAGCCAATAAATAACAAATGTGATTAACGTACCAAGGCTGCACCAACGTATGGCATAACGCAGTGTGCTTTTCTTTGGCAGTAATAGGGCAAGACCCGATAAGATAAACACCAGCATCAAGAGTGATGAGACATCAATCACCCACTTCCACCACTCACCACTATGACGCCCTTTATGGAGATCATTGAATTTAGCTACCCAGCCATAATCACTGATATCGAGCTCCGCTTCTCTAGAGACCAAATCGATAAACAACGCGGCGCTGTAGCCGGGAGCGGTAAAGCTCGCACTCGCTTCACCTTCTTGTAAGACACCATTGTCTGAATCTAGATAGATATCGAGTCGCGACATCTGGCCACGGATTGGCGTATGCTGAGCAAGAAATTGGCGTAATTCCGGTTCATTGATGGCAACTTTGCTTTCAACAAACAATAAATGATGAGGAATAGTGACTCGCCATTCGGATGTCTTAGCTTGAGCTGCCACAAACAGTTCCGGCCGATTAAGCGTTATCCCCGTAACAGCAAAAAACAGCATTAGCCCTAATACCGCCATAGAGACATAAATGTGTAAACGGCGAGCCCAAAGCTGAAAAGTACGGTGCTTATAAAACATGACTGATCTATTAAAGAATAAAACTGCCAGAAAGCTACATGATAAGCAGTCTCATTTTTATTCAATTTACAATATTTACATATCAAGTCATTTATAGAAAGGAAACTGGCCAGCAGCATACCAACCGTTAAGTTTGGCCTAAAGGGCGATAAAAAAAGAGCCACCGCAATGGTTAACTCCTATCACTTAACGTGTTTGGAGCGAACAGGGTAGCGAGTTTTACTCATACGAACGGTCCTGGATTTGGGCCGTTTTTTTCGTTCTGGCAGAATGTAACGCTTTACTCGCTCTCGCATTGCCCTCAGCTTTTTAGGGATTGAGCCGGGTGAGGCTATCGCACACCACATCAGTTCATCTTGGATATCTCGAAGTGCCATCATAAAGCTTATCCGAAGAGGTGATACCTTGGCTTCTTTCGCAATGCGGCTGATTTCTAAGCGAACCAGATTGTAAGCAATCAGTATTCCCCATACCTCTTGTTCTATCCCTTCTACAGACTGGCTTCGGAGAAGAAGTTCATCCTCTAGCATGTCGTGCTTTATCTCTCCATAACTGCTCTCAATTTCCCAACGTTCGAAGTAAACATCCAACAGGGATTGAAGGTCATATTGGCTATCTGTTAAAGAAGTGAGTACGCCTTTTATATGGGTAGGTTGCTCTGATTCAGGATATAAGGCCAATCTCGCTTGCCATTTCTCTGGGAGAGTTGGGTCTTGCTTGCGCGCATGTTGTGAAACATCCATTTCGACAATTAAATCTCGTCCCTCCTTGTCTAGTTTCCTAATGACCTCATACTGTGTATTCGATTTTATTGGGGTCATCCAGTGACTAGAGCCGTGTTGACGCTGCCAGTTAATCATTAGCTCGGCACTTAAATAACATCGGTCAAAAATTGTGAGGGAGTTAGGCATTGTTGATGAGATTAACTGTTTAGCGTAGCTCACTTCTCCGGTTGAACTAGGGCCAAAAGCGACATCATGGAGTAAGCGGCTGCGAAGAGAACAAAGCGCGCATAGCCGAACAATAGGGTATTCGGTGTGACGATTTTTACTGTGCTTTACGTACTGATAATGCTCTGCAAGCGCCTCGGTATCATGGGTTCTAAATTGAGTTCCATCAACTGAAAACAGTCTTAAACCAAACCATTTATCCTCACTATCTTCGGACTGAGTCCAGTGTTGAGCAGTCATAGTAAATAGCGCTTTTAGTGGCTCTGCCGTGAGACGTTTTCTGGCTTGAGGAATGGCACTTGGCGCAATGGATTCACCTAAAGAGCTGGACAGTTTTAAGTCTAACTTGTCCAAAACGTCAGTAATCGGTCTGTCGCGATATAAGCCAATACCCACTAGCAGCCACACGACCAACTCAGCAGGTAGCTTTCGTCTTCTCATGCTGGCTTTATTCGTTTCATCAAGTGCTTGATTTATCCATTCCAATGGAAGCTCTTTTTGAAAAAGCGCAAGTGAATCAGGAGAAGCGAAGTCATCAACATCAATAAGCCAGTGAGCCAACATAAAAAATACCCTCAAACATGAAATGCTTGAGGGTATTTTCAACCAATCACAGGATCGTTCAACTGATCATTTGCTTAACTGATCGGTGTTAACCGCAATGGTGGCTCTTGATTGATCATATTAACTTAAGACACGTTACATCATACTGCTTGCTGAATAATCACCGTATCTGCCTTTTTAGTGTAATGAGGCATTAAGTGGAAGTTCAAATAGCGATAAGTATCCGCTGCCGTTGCATCAATCTGTTTCGCGTAATCCAAATACTCGGTCATGGTCGGAATACGACCTAATATGGCCCCCACCGCAGATAACTCCGCGGAAGCCAAATAAACATTAGCGCCAGTACCTAAACGGTTCGGGAAGTTACGAGTTGAAGTGGACATCACCGTCGATTTATCAGCGACTCGCGCTTGATTACCCATACACAATGAACATCCCGGTGTTTCAATTCGCACGCCAGCGCGACCAAAAATACCATAATAGCCTTCAGCGGTGAGCTGATCGCGGTCCATTTTAGTCGGAGGCGCGACCCACAAACGAGTATCCAGTTGGCCGTTGTATTTCTCCAGCAATTTACCCGCCGCTCGGAAATGGCCGATATTAGTCATACAAGAACCAATGAAGACTTCGTCAATTGGGGTTCCCGCACAATCAGACAACAAACGAGCATCATCAGGATCGTTAGGCGCACATAGAATCGGCTCTTTAATATCGGCTAAATCAATCTCTATCACATGAGCATATTCTGCATCGCTATCCGCCTCCATCAGCTCTGGATTCGCTAACCACTCTTCCATCGCTTTAATCCGGCGCTCAATCGTCCGGCGATCGCCATATCCTTCAGCAATCATCCACTTAAGCATGGTGATATTCGAGTTTAGATACTCGGCAATTGAAGCTTGTGATAGCTTAACCGTACAACCGGCTGCAGAGCGCTCAGCAGACGCATCAGACAGTTCGAAGGCCTGCTCAACCGTTAAGTGCTCAACCCCTTCAATTTCTAACACACGGCCGGAAAACTCGTTGATCTTGCCCGCTTTCTCTACCGTGAGTAAGCCTTGCTTGATACCAAAATAAGGAATCGCATGAACCAGATCGCGTAATGTGATACCAGGTTGCATTTCACCTTTAAAACGGACCAAAATCGATTCTGGCATATCCAATGGCATGACACCCGTTGCCGCCGCAAACGCCACTAAACCTGAGCCAGCAGGGAAAGAAATACCCAATGGGAAACGAGTATGAGAGTCTCCCCCCGTTCCGACCGTATCTGGCAGCAGCATACGGTTCAACCAAGAGTGAATAACACCATCTCCCGGACGCAATGAAACGCCGCCACGATTCATAATAAAATCAGGCAGGGTATGGTGCGTATTAACATCGACCGGTTTCGGGTAAGCGGAAGTGTGACAAAAAGACTGCATCACTAAATCGGCAGAAAAGCCCAAACAAGCCAAATCTTTCAGCTCATCACGAGTCATCGGCCCAGTAGTATCTTGTGAGCCAACCGTGGTCATGCGAGGTTCACAATACGTTCCAGGTCTAATCCCTTTTACGCCACACGCCTTGCCAACCATTTTCTGTGCCAAAGTGAAGCCTTTGTTACTTTCAGCCACAGGCACAGGACGGCGGAACACCGTTGACGGCTCCAAACCTAGAGACTCACGCGCTTTATCGGTTAATCCTCGGCCGATAATCAATGGAATACGACCACCAGCACGTACTTCATCAATCAAAACGTCCGTTTTTAGTTTAAAGGTAGCGAGTACTTCACCCGTTTGGTGATTGCAGACTTTGCCTTCATATGGATAAACGTCAATCACGTCACCCATATGCAGTTTGGAGACATCCACTTCGATTGGTAAAGCGCCCGCATCTTCCATGGTATTAAAGAAAATAGGCGCAATTTTACCACCAAGTACATAACCACCAGCGCGTTTATTGGGCACAAAAGGAATATCATCGCCCATGAACCACAACACTGAGTTAGTCGCTGATTTACGAGAAGATCCCGTTCCAACCACATCACCAACGTAAACCAACTGGTGGCCTTTTTCTTTCAGTGCTTCGATTTGGCTGATCGGCCCGATACTACCCGGTTTGTCTGGCTGAATACCTTCGCGCTCATTTTTCAGCATCGCTAAAGCATGAACCGGGATATCCGGACGAGACCACGCATCTGGCGCGGGAGATAAATCATCGGTATTGGTTTCACCGGTGACTTTAAAGACGGTTAAGGTGATTTTTTCAGCTAAGGCTGGCTTGGATAAAAACCAATCGGCCTCCGCCCAAGATTGCATGACTTGCTGAGCAAAGGTATTGCCTTTTTGTGCTTTTTCTTCCACATCATAGAAAGCATCAAACATCAATAAGGTATGTGAAAGCGCCTTAACGGCTATCGGAGCAAGTGCGTTATCGTCTAATAAAGACACCAGTGGTTCAATATTATAACCACCCTGCATGGTGCCAAGCAGTTGCGCTGCTTTTTCACAGCTAACGAGAGGAGACGAAACCTCACCTTTAGTGATCGCGGTTAAGAAACCAGCTTTAACGTAGGCCGCTTCATCAACACCAGGAGGAATTCGATTTTCAAGTAAATCCAGGATGAAGGCATCTTCACCTTGGGGGGGATTTTTTAATAACTCAACAAGTCCAGAAACTTGCTCAGCGTCTAAAGGTTTGGGTACAACTCCTTCAGCGGCACGCTCTGCGACGTGTTTACGGTAGGCTTCAAGCACGACTTTTTCCTCTCATTGCGGTTCACCCCAGTTATTATTAAAAGGTGAGTGAACATCCTTGGAAACTTGGCTCTCCATTGCTCATGTTTTCATTCAAATATGATTGAGAAACCGCGCCCTAGAGGCCAAACTGTGGACAATAGAATAGCAAAATTAACGATAAATTAAAATCTCATCATGTTGACCAACATAGCAAGTTAAGATGAAACTTACTCACTACCAAGCTGCACTTAAAATGTTGTGCCAATAATAAGATAAAATGAATCGTAATTTTGCTCGGTTCGCCCATAACCAAACATCACGGGACCAATCGGCGAGTCGATACCCGCAAAAACTGACCCCGCGACATATTTAGGTGCGGTATCAATTTTTAAATCAGGATCCGACCACACGCCACCATATTCAATTGACGCCCCTAAATAAAATGGTGCATTAAATAAACCAAAATCATTATCAAACCAACGATAACGATAGACTAAACTGGTGAATATTTTATTCTGTCCTAATAAGCTTTCACGCGGAATACCCGATAAATTTAAAAAACCACCGATAGTTTTAGGTTCGACCGGAGTAATTGAGTTTTTACTCCGCACTTCTCCATAATCTAAATTAGCAACTAACGTATGCCGCCCAACACTTTTTGCCGACATCAACTTAACGGAAATATCGTATACCGTATCAGAACTGCTATTGGCTTGTTCGACTAAATCATTGACATCATCATGCGAAATAAAATATTCAAGAACGATGTAGTCACCTTCACGGGGCAAACTAAAATTATCTAATGAATCAATACGATAATTAACAAATATACCTTGGCGAGTAAACGTGGCATTGCCATAATCTGGTACCGTTGATGGCTGAACCTGCCCATCAACATAACGCGCCCCCACTCTTAACTGACGCCATAAGGCTTGTTGATAGCTAAGCGCCGCTTCCCCCGTTAACGTTCGATAAGAAATCGGAACATAATTACGCGTCGCAGACAGTCCGGTATTTTCAAATAAATCTTCGAACGGTATTTGGCGATTATCATCCCGATAACGCGCAGTAAACGAAGCAAAGGTCTTTTGACTGGAGAACAGCGGTGAATAAAGCTCGGCTTCTAGTTGCTTATCCGTCCCTAAGTCCATATTCAATGCTAATTCGGCACCATGAGAACCCAGATCGGTAAAATTCAAAGACGCGCCTAACGAGTATTGACTGGTGGTACTAAAATCATCTTCTAAAAAAAAGCGAAAATTTAAGTAATTAGGACCCCAACCTTTTTCGTGGACATCAATCAGCAAATGATTGTCTTGGTCAACTTGTTCGTATTGGTAACGGACCAATTTAAATCGGTCTAAGGCATAGAGTCGATCAACGCTGGCTTCTATCTCTTTGGTACTTAACGTCGTATTTTGCGCTAAGTTCAACCTATTTTTTAGCAGTAAATCACTATAATGAGAGTGGTTACGAATCGCGATGTTATCGACCGTTAGCTGATCGCCATAGTGCAGCTTTCGACGACGCTCCGCTTTACCATCAACATAGTTTTGATATTGAGCACTACTTAAAGCAAGCACTTGCAATTGTTGCTGATGCTCTAGTGCGGTCTGATAGCCTTCAATAAAAGCATCGGGCATTTTATGAAACTCGGTGGTTTCCATCAGCCCAACGTTTGGCCTTAGTAAAATATCCTGTTCACTGAGTTGAGAAGCTTGACGCTCTGTTGTGCGGCGTACAAGGTAATTGGACAACTGATTGGCGGCACTTAAAAAGCTGCTGAATGAGTCTTGCTGTTTATAATCGGAGCTTATATCGACCGCAATCACTACATCAGCCCCCATTTGCTTGGCAATGTCGACCGGCATATTATTGGTTACCCCCCCATCGACTAACCAACGGCCATCAATATCATAAGGTGGCAAGGCGCCAGGCACTGACATACTGGCCATCATCGCATCGACTAAGTAGCCTTTATCTAATACCACAGGCTTCATTTCGATAATATCAGTCGCTACCGCACGATACGGAATCACCAAATCATCAAATGAATCTAATTTAGCAATATTTCCTGAGGTTTCACGCAAAATACGCAGCATGCTTTGCCCTTGAACCACACCACGCGGAGCACGAAGCCCATCCCAACCAAACCCTAAATCAGTGGTTAATTGATAACGGTCTTCGTACTCTTTATCACGCACTCGACGCTGACTGCGGCTGACCCGATCTCGATAGCCCGATTGCCAGTTAACGCTATAAATGACACCTTCTATTTCTTCGGCGTCCATTCCGGTGGCGTAAAGACCGGCAACATAGGCACCCATACTGGTACCAAGCACAATATCAACCGGTATTTTCATCTCTTCGAGTGCCTTAAGCACTCCCATATGGGCCGCGCCTTTCGCGCCGCCACCCGCTAAAACAAGAGCGATGATCGGACGAGGATGGTTAATATCATCACCAGTAACAACCGCACTTTCGGCTGACACAAACCAAGCAAACATTGTGGCAACGATAACGATAATACCAAGCTGTAAACGCTTCACGCCTTGTCCTCTCATCCTTAAAAAATCAAGCTACTATAAACGAGCTAGACGATAAATTACCACCGAAAGAGATTTTTTAACCACTCTTGAGGTCGGTTCTCACACTGTTTTTTCATTTCGCCGGATCGATCCCAAACTGGCAAGGTAAATTCATTGCTGCAATCGGCTTGTAAGGCGCCCGATGCGGTAAGTTTGAAACCCATCATCGTAATCCCACTTGGCCAAGGTAATGATAAAACTTCAGGAGTACGCTGACGAAGATATTCAGCATAGACACGTAATGCGCCACTCGCTCCGGTTAATTGTGTCGGTTGGTTATCATCGCGTCCAAGCCAAATGGTGGTCACTTCACGGCCATCAACGCCGACGAACCAGCTATCACGCCGATCACTGCTGGTACCCGTTTTTCCAGCTAATGCCGCCCAAGCAAACTGATTAGTGAGATATCGCCCCGTACCTTGCTGAACGCCTTGTTTCATGGCGTAAGTGGTCAGCCATGCGGCTTGCTCATCGACGACTTGCGAGACCTTAGGGATCGATTGATAAAGCACATTGCCTTGTAAATCAACCACTGAACGTAGCGCAGAGAGTGGCGCTTTTCTACCGGAATTGGTCATGGTTTGATACATTTGCGCCACCTGATAAGGTGTGAGTGAAAATGCCCCTAGTAACATGGCTGGTACAGGACGAATCTCTTGGCCATCGACACCCAATTGCTGCAAGGTTTTTGAGACGTTATCAATGCCTAATGCCATACCCAGTTGCACCGTCGGCACATTGAATGATTTGGCTAACGCTTGATATAAAGGCACATCGCCTCGGTATTGACGATCAAAATTGCGCGGTGTCCAAACACTGCCCTCACTGCCTTTTAGGCTGATTGGCTTATCAATTAAGGTGGTAGCCAAATGATAACGTTCAGGCTGCGCGAGCGCGGTTAAGTACACGGCTGGTTTGACTAATGAGCCAATCGGACGACTGGCATTGAGGGCGCGGTTAAAACCATCATAACCCGTGCGCTTACCTCCGACCATGGCACGAATTTCACCACTGGTCCGATCGACAGCAATCGCCGCAGCCTCTAATTCATTACCTGCTTGCTTGGCTAATACTGGTACTTGCTCGGCAATCGCTTGCTCCAGCTTGGCTTGCGATACCGGATCAAGCGAAGTAAACACTCGCAACCCTTGATCCGCTTGAAAACGTTCTGCCAATTGCGATCTTAATTCAATCGAAACTTGCTGGAAATAAGCGGGTTGCCGACTGGCGATTCTTGGTTGTGGCTGCACATCCAATGGCCTGGCTATCGCTTGTTGGTATTGTTGAGCGTTGAGAATGTTTTGATCCATCATTAATCTAAGTACCAGATCACGTCGCTCACGCGCGCGCTCAGGAAAGCGTACTGGATGATAAAAAGACGGCCCTTTAACCATACCGACCAATAAAGCCAGTTGATCAATGCGTAACTCTTGCAGAGGCTGACCAAAATACAACCGCGATGCTAATCCAAAACCATGAATCGCTTCGCGACCATTTTGTCCAAGGTACACTTCGTTGAGGTAAGCCTCAAGGATCCGGTCTTTGCTGTAGCGATAATCAATGATCAGCGCTAAATAAGCTTCACGAACTTTTCGCCATAAGGTGCGGTCACTGGATAAAAAGATATTTTTCGCTAGCTGCTGAGTTAAGGTACTGCCGCCTTGCACCGTTCTTCCCGCTTTAAGGTTGGCAAGCATCGCACGTGCAATCGACCACGGAGAGATACCGTCATGCTGATAAAAATAGCGATCCTCCGTGGCAAGCAAGGCATCAACCATCACTTCGGGAAACTGCTCACGACGTAGGAATAAACGTTGCTCTAACGCATTACGTTCTAACATGCCGAGCATTTTCGGATCTAAACGAAAAAAACCGAGCTGACCTTGGCGCGCTTCTAAAGATTGGATCTGTTGTAAACCGTTTTGATCAAATGTCAGCATCACGTGCCGATCCGCCTCTGGTCCATCAGCGAATTCAAAGGGACGACGAATTAACTCAATACGCGTCGCCGAAGACGAATACTCGCCAGCCAAACGAGGTTGACTCACTTTGCGATAATTTAAGATATCCAATTCATTACGCACCTCGGCTAAGGTAATGCTATCGCCTGGTTGCAGAGTCAATACTCGGGCATACATCACGGTAGGCAAATCAAACAATTGGCCTTCAAAGCGCTGTTTGACCACACTATCTAGATACAGCCCAGCAAACAGTAACACGGCCAATAAAGCGAGTGCACACTTCCAAGCGACACCCCACAATCGTCGCCACCAAGGAGAGGTTGCCCGTTGAGCCATTGAAGAAGAATGGCTTTTGGCAGCCGTTTTTTTCGATGCTTTATTGGTAGGCTCGACTTTTTTCGAAGCTGGCCGTTTAAGCGGAGTTTTTTTATTGGTCATGAGTTTAGATGTCGTTTCGTTTTTGTCGTCGCACTGTGGTTAGCCGGATCATCCGGCCAAATATGTTTTGGGTATCGCCCTTTCATCTCTTTTTGTACATCGCGGTAAGCGCCCTGCCAAAAACTGGCTAAATCACGGGTGATCTGTAGAGGGCGTTGTGCGGGGGATAACAACTCCATTACCACGGCTACCCGTCCTTTCGCTATCAACGGCGAGCTTTTTTCACCAAAGACTTCCTGCATTCTCACCGACAACACCGGATCATACCCAACTTGATAACGAATTTTTTTTCGTGTACCCGTTGGCAAAAGATAATGAGTGGGTAACCATTCGTCTAATTGCTGATTCAATGGCCAAGCTAAATAGGCATTCAGAGCTTCAATAATCGGCACTTGCTGCAAAGCCTTTCCAGAACGAATACCGATGAGATAAGGCGCTAACCAATCTGCCAGATGATTCAATAACCCTTCATCGCTCATATCGGGCCATGCCTCTTCCGGCAGCCATTGGCAAGCGCAGCGCACCCGCGCAAGCCATTCTTGGCTAGCACTATCCCAATGTAATACTGAAAGCCCTTGGCGCTGGACAAAATTAAGTAAAGCCTCGGTGATTTTTTCAGATTCAGGGGCAGGAAGCACTTGCCGAGCAATCAGTAACTTACCGAATCGCTGTTGCTTTTCCGCAACAAAGCGCTGGGATTTATCATCCCAATCAACCCACTCCTGCTCGATAAGACGCTCACGGTGATCGGTAATTAATGATTGAATATCAACCTGCAGAGCCGTAAAAATTTGACTTGCTTGCTGCTGGCCACGCAACAAATCCAGCGCAAGCAAATATTGACTACTGGCAAGAGGATGATCATCAAAGGTAAAGGCACCATGACCATTAGCTAAAACATATTGCCCATGACGCCCCCGTTGCTGGGCTAAACGATCAGGAAACGCAAAATAGGCAACACTGGCCAGCAATCGTTCATCCACATCTGAAAGACAAAAACGAGTGCTTAATAGACTCGCTAATGAGCTCGCTCGCTGATCCAATCGGGAAGATTGGCGGTGTAACCGCTGCTGCCAACGATGCAGACTGTGCTGAATATCCAATACTTGCCGTTCAGGCTCCTCCAATAAGGCCGTTAATGCCACAGCCGTCGATAAATAAGCGGGGCTTTGAGTTGCCGCCCAAATGAGCATGGCTGCTAGTCGAGGCTCAACACCTAATTGATGGGCTTGTTTTCCCGCGCTAGTCAGTTGCCCCCGCGTATCCAGTAATTGTAAATCAGCCAACAACGCTTGAGCTTGCTCAAGCGCCGATGGAGGAGGCACATCTAACCATAATAAATCACTGGCTGATTGCGCTCCCCATTGGGCAAGTTCTAAAGCCAGCGAGGCTAAATCACTGTGTAAAATTTCTGGTGGTGGTGTGGATGGCTGCTGCTTCAACTGCGCTTCACTGTACAGTCGCACGCACAAACCAGGCTCTAAACGCCCCGCACGCCCGGCTCTTTGCTGAGCCGAAGACTGACTAATTCTGACCTGTTCTAGGCGAGTAATACCCGTTTTCAAATCAAAACGAGCTCGCCGCTCAAGCCCTGAATCAACCACTAAGCGAATGCCCTCAATGGTTAATGAGGTCTCGGCAATATTGGTCGCTAATACCACTTTACGTTGACCACTCTTGGCAGGAAGCAGCGCTTGTTGTTGCTGATCAAAAGGCATCTGACCAAATAAGCCATGCACGCTAATCTCGCTAGGCAAGTCGCTGAGCCGCTGTTGTAACTGAGCAATACTGGCCGCACTGGGTAAAAATGCCAGTAACGATCCGCTGTGCTGGGTGAGTAAGCCACGGATCTGCTGCTCCATCACCGCCTGCCAAGTTTGATTAGCCGATAGCGGACGATAGTCAACAGTGACGGGATAACTGCGTCCTTGTGATTCAAGGTAACCAGCGCGAGGCAATAGCGTTTGTAATGCAGAGCTGTCTAAAGTTGCTGACATGACAACAATTTTCAAGTCATCACGCAATGCCATTTGCACTTCCAAACTGAACGCTAAGGCGGTATCCGCGTGGAGACTGCGTTCGTGAAATTCATCAAAGATCACTAAATCGACACCACTTAACTCTGGATCGTGCTGAATCATCCGCGTCATGATCCCTTCAGTGACGACTTCTAAGCGAGTCTGTGCACTAACCTGACTCTCACCACGCACTCGATAACCCACCGTTTGGCCAACCGACTCACCCAATTGCTGTGCTAAATAATAGGCAATATTACGCGCGGCCAGTCTGCGCGGCTCCAGCATAATAATCTTGCCGTCGATCAGATTAGCCTGCAAAAGTTGTAACGGAAAACGGGTCGATTTCCCTGCTCCTGGAGGCGCTTTAAGGATCACTTGATTTTGCTGTTGGATAGCACGAAGTAATTCAGGAATAACCGCATCGATAGGTAAAGCTGACAAAATAGCGTCCTTCTCAAAAAGCAACGCAGTATTGTACATAAAAACAGTAGTGAAACCCAACTAACTTACTTTCAGTACATTATGTTATGTACCGAAAGCAAACCTTGTACAAACAGTAAAAAACCAAACGCGATAAGCATGATTGATGGTCAATCCGAATCACTCAACGTGCCTTTAGATTGTTTTTAACGTATAAAATAAGCTTTTCCCTTATCAAACTGGTTATCGGATGCAATTTATCCCTGAGCTACACAGCGCCATCTTAATCAAACGCTACAAACGTTTTTTAGCCGATGTCCAATTAAACGATGGCTCAATCATGACTATCCACTGCGCCAACACAGGGGCAATGACCGGCTGTGCTCAACCCGGCAGTCGAGTATGGTATTCCACCTCCGACAATCCTAAGCGTAAATATCCACACAGTTGGGAACTCACCGAAACCCTCTCCTCTCAACAGATTGTGGTGAATACCTTACGAGCCAATCAATTGGCATTGGAAGCGATTGAAAACGGGACGATTAAGGAGCTACAAGGCTACCCTCAGCGACAGAGCGAAGTAAAATATGGCCAAGAAAATAGCCGAATTGATCTCTTGCTTAGTGGTCCAGATTTGCCAAACTGTTATGTAGAAGTGAAAAGTGTCACCTTACTTGATGATCCTTCTCTCAATCATCACGTAGGAAAGCCATCTGTCGGTCAAGGTTATTTCCCAGACGCGGTAACCTTACGAGGACAAAAACACTTACGTGAACTGACCGAAATGGCCAAAAATGGGAGTAGAGCTGTACTTTTATTCACTGTTTTGCATTCAGGGATTGAAAAAGTCTCTATCGCTCACCATATTGACGCGAACTATTCACAATTGTTAACCATGGCTCAAGAAGCCGGTGTCGAAGTACTGTGCTATAAAGCGCAACTTTCACCACGAGAAATCCAATTAGTATCGCCAATCGAGTTTGTGCCTTCACAGTAAAAAAAATGATGACACCTTCACATTGACGATAAGTTTACGATTGAGTATTTGCCTCGGGCCCTTCTTTTTGCTATAGATACCCGCCTCAAATTAACTGCTCTCGCAGTTGACTAGGTGTTAGTAGGAGATGCTGTATGCCAGAATCCAAAAAGAAAACGCTAGGCACCCTAGCCATTGCAGGTGTTGAGCCGTATCAGACCAAACCCGGTGAAGAGTATATGTCGCCGGATCAGATCGCTCATTTTACTAAAATTTTAGAAGCTTGGCGTAACCAGCTTAGGGAAGAAGTCAGTCGCACCGTTCACCATATGCAGGATGAAGCAGCAAACTTTCCCGATCCCGTGGATCGCGCGTCTCAGGAAGAAGAATTCAGCCTAGAACTGCGTAACCGTGATCGTGAACGTCGCTTGATCAAAAAAATTGAAAAGACGCTCGATAAGATCAAAGAAGACGATTTCGGCTTCTGTGAATCTTGCGGTGTTGAAATCGGTATTCGCCGTTTAGAAGCTCGTCCAACGGCAGACTTGTGTATCGATTGTAAGACACTGGCAGAAATCAAAGAAAAGCAGATGATGGGCTAACCACAGTCGCAACGCTGATTGATGATAAAAAAGGAGCACCATGCTCCTTTTTTATTGGCGGTGATTTGCTTACTATTGCAAGCTAGCGCGGTTACTCTGCCGCAGCTATTTCCGACTCAACGGACTGTATTTTTTACTACATTTAACTGTTATCACTATGAATTACATCGGTCGCTTTGCTCCCTCACCTTCTGGTCCACTGCATTTTGGTTCGCTGATTGCCGCGTTGGGCAGTTATTTTCAAGCCAAAAGTCAGCAAGGGAAATGGCTGGTGCGCATAGAAGATCTCGACCCGCCACGAGAAATGCCCGGCGCGGCACAATCGATCTTACAAACACTGGAAGCCTATGGCTTAACATGGGATGGTGAAGTGGTTTATCAAAGCCAGCGGCACACTCTCTATCAAGACCAAATCGATGCTTGGCTTAAGTCAGGGCAAGCTTATCGCTGCCAATGCACTCGCCAACAGATCAAGCAAAGCGGTGGATTTTATACTGGCACTTGCCGAGGGGTATTCCTCAATCCGCGCCAACCTTGTGCGATTCGTCTACGCATGGACTATCCGACTTATCAATTTACCGATCTAAAACAAGGTAACATCACCATTCCTAAGCCATTAGCGGAAGAAGATTTTATCATCAAACGTCGTGATGGCTTATTTGCTTATAATCTCGCCGTGGTCATTGATGATATCGCACAAGGCGTCACTGAAGTGGTCCGTGGTGCCGATTTGATTGAGCCAACCGGGCGACAAATTAGCCTGTATCACACTTTACAACAAAAGCCGATTCACTACTTACATTTACCATTGGCGATAGATGGTAACGGGAATAAACTCTCTAAACAAAATCACGCCCCAGCGATTGATATTGAACATCCCAAACCGACGTTGATTCGCGCGATGCAGTTTTTAGGCTTTGCAATACCGGACGAAGTTATCGATGCTCAGCTCGACGAAATCATTCATTGGGGAAGTCAACATTGGCAAGTCGCGCAGCTCCCTGAAGCGACAAAGATCACACCGTGATTCTCAAACGGCGCTATCTACGCTATTATTAGCCGAAATTCGGCCCATTTAAGCCACAACAGGTGCACCACAACGCTTGAATAGCCAACACCAATCATTGTCAGATGCACATGAATAATAATGAATTAGAAACACGCGAACCTCGCGTATACCCAGAGCTTGCGCTCAACGTAATCACTCGCCAAGAGCATAATATCTCTCGGCAGTTGATTAGCGAAAATGCTTTAAAAGTCTTGTACCGCTTACACGGTGCGGGATTCGATGCTTATTTAGTTGGAGGTGGTGTGCGTGATTTATTGCTCAACCATACTCCAAAAGATTTTGATATTGCCACCAATGCGACCCCAGAGCAGATCCGTCAGCTATTTCGTAACTGTCGCCTGATTGGCCGCCGCTTTCGTTTAGCACACATCATGTTTGGTCGTGACGTGATTGAAGTCGCCACTTTCCGCGGTCATCATCAAGAGATCAATCAACACATCGCAGCGCAGTCAGAAGCGGGCATGCTGTTGCGTGATAACGTGTATGGCACCATCGATGAAGATGCTGAACGCCGTGATTTCACGGTCAATGCGATGTACTACAACATTGCTGACTATAGTATTCATGATTATGCTGGTGGTATTGAAGATCTCGATGATAAGTTGATCCGCTTAATCGGCGATCCACAAACTCGCTATCGTGAAGATCCGGTGCGCATGCTGCGCGCGATTCGTTTCGCCGTTAAATTGGATTTTGATATCGAAGAAGATACCGCCGCCCCGATTGAAACGCTGGCTCCACTATTAAAAGAAATCCCTTCGGCACGCTTGTACGAAGAATCGCTGAAAATGCTGCAAAGTGGTCATGGTTTAGAGACCTATCATTTGATGCGTGAGTACAACCTGTTCCAACAGTTATTCCCGCAGGTTGCTGAATACTTTACGGAAGATTACTCATCACAAACCGAGCAGATGCTTGATTTGGTGCTTGACTCTACGGATTTACGTATCGAAGAAGGTAAACGCATCAATCCGGCCTTTATGTTTGCCGCATTTCTTTGGTATCCAATGGTCACGATCGCTGAACAATTAATGGCATCCAAAGCGCTTAATTTTTACGATGCGGTGATGGAAGCAAGCAACGATATTCTCGACCAAGTCGTTAAGTCGATTGCGATTCCACGTCGCCATACCACGACCATTCGAGAAATTTGGCAGATGCAGTTGCGTTTACCTCGTCGTAACGGCAAACGCGCCTTCCGCTTATTAGAGCTCAATAAGTTCCGCGCTGGATTTGATTTCCTTGAAATGCGTGGTGAGATTGAAGGCGGCGACGTGCAAAAACTCGCGAAATGGTGGCAAACATTCCAAAATGCGGGTCGTAATATGCGCCAAGCCATGGTCAACGACTTAGACAGTGCGGATAGTGACGGCCCGAGTACTCGTCGACGTAAACCGTCCACTCGTAAGCGCAAACCTAAGGGAAAAACAGCGCTATGACCATCGCTTATATTGCGGTAGGCAGTAATTTAGCAAAGCCCATATTACAAGCCAAACAAGCGATTGAGGCACTCAAACAGTTGCCGAAATCACAGTTTATTGCTGCCTCATCGCTGTACAGTAGTACGCCAATGGGGCCCCAAGATCAGCCAGAATACATCAATGCTGTTGTCGTAATTGATACTCAGCTCAGTCCATTAGCTCTGCTAGATTGCACTCAAGCTATCGAACAAGAGCAAGGACGTGAGCGTAAAGCTGAACGCTGGGGGCCAAGAACGCTCGATTTAGATATCCTTCTCTATGGCGATGAGATCATCGATTCACCACGCTTAACGGTACCTCATTACGGTATGAAAGTGCGTGAATTCGTACTTTACCCCCTAGATGAAATAGCCCCTGATTTATCTCTCCCTGATGGAACTAAGCTGAGCGATCTACTCTCAGAGGTTGATCGTAATGGACTTAGTATTTGGCACTCGCCAACCTGAGTATAAGGACATCCTATGAAAAAAATAACCATTAACGACCTGATAAACTGGAAACAGCAAGGCCGTAAATTTGCAACGGTAACTGCCTACGATGCGAGCTTTGCTCAATTGTTTGAAAGCCAAGAAATGCCAGTGTTACTGGTCGGTGACTCTCTAGGTATGGTACTGCAAGGACAAAATGATACGCTGCCAGTGACTATTGCCGATATTGCTTATCACACGCGCTGTGTGAGAGCCGGGAGTCCAAATTGTCTACTGATGGCAGACATGCCCTTCATGAGTTACGCTACACCGGAGCAAGCGTGTGAGAACGCCGCTCAGCTGATGCGTGCTGGAGCCAACATGGTCAAGATTGAAGGCGGCGACTGGTTGGTTGAGACGGTCAAAATGCTCACTGAACGCGCCGTTCCAGTCTGCGCTCATTTAGGGCTTACCCCTCAATCAGTCAATATTTTTGGTGGTTATAAAGTACAAGGTCGTGAACAAGACAAAGCTGATCGTATGGTGAAAGATGCGATCGCCTTACAAGACGCAGGGGCACAACTGATTGTATTAGAGTGTGTACCCGCAGCATTGGCGAAAAGGATCACTGAGTTACTTGACGTTCCGGTGATTGGCATTGGTGCTGGTAACAGCACCGATGGACAGATCTTAGTAATGCACGACATGTTCGGTATCTCGGCCAATTATATGCCCAAATTTTCCAAAAATTTCCTCGCAGAGACAGGAGATATGCGCCAAGCGGTCGCCAAATATATGGCTGATGTGTTAAGCGGCGCGTTTCCTGATGATGCACATACTATTGCCTAAAGGAGTAATCCATGCAGACTTTTGCTGATATTTCAGCTCTTCGCGAGCAGATAAAACAGTATAAGCGTGATGGTCGCCAAGTGGCTTTTGTGCCAACCATGGGCAATTTACACGAAGGTCATTTGACCTTAGTTCGTAAAGCCCGTGAATTGGCTGATGTTGTCGTGGTTAGCATTTTTGTCAACCCAATGCAGTTCGAACGCGCCGACGATCTTAATAACTACCCACGCACTTTAGATGACGATCTTAGTAAGTTGAATAGTGAAGGCGTTGAGTTGGTCTTTACGCCGACTGCCGAGACGATTTATCCCAATGGACTGGATAAACAAACCTTTGTTGAAGTCCCAGGGCTTTCCCAGATGCTGGAAGGAGCGTCCCGTCCAGGTCACTTTCGTGGTGTCGCGACGGTCGTTAATAAGCTGTTTAATATTGTTCAGCCTAACATCGCCTGTTTTGGCGAAAAAGATTATCAGCAGTTAGCCGTCATTCGACAAATGGTTCAAGACTTATGTCTAGACATTGAGATCGTCGGTGTCGCTACCGTACGTGAAATGGATGGTTTAGCGATGAGTTCGCGCAATAACTTATTAACCATTGATGAGCGTCAACGAGCTCCCGTACTCGCCCGCACGATGCGTTGGATAAGCAGCACCATCCGCGGTGGTCGAGATGATTATCCCTCGATCATTGAAGATGCAATTGACCAATTACGAGCGGCCGATATTGAGCCTGATAATCTGTTTATTCGCGATGCGCAAACCCTATTACCGATCAGTGCAGAGAGTAAACAAGCGGTCATTTTAATGGCGGCTTTTTTAGGTAAAGTGAGACTTATCGACAATCAAGTGGTTGAACTTAATGCTGATACTAAAAGTAGCAGTGAAGAAGAGTAACCCTTTGCCCTCGGTATATTGAGCGCGATTCTCTAAATAAAAAGGTCAACCTGCTAAAGGTTGACCTTTTTATTCGTGGCTTACCTATCGGTGATAACCATCGACAATACCCATCGATAATAGTGATTAACTGCGTAATCCTTTACCTTTACTCACTAAGTAATGAGCAATCGAATAAAGGACGATAATAAATACCGCCAATACGCTAAATGAAGTCACCACATTAACATCCGAAACGCCTAAGAAACCATAACGGAATGCATTAACCATATAGACGATTGGGTTAATTTTCGATACCGCTTGCCAAAAGTCCGGTAATAAGCTGATTGAATAAAAAACACCGCCCAAATACGTCAATGGCGTAAGAATAAATGTCGGGATGATCGAAATATCATCAAAGGTTCGCGCAAAAACGGCGTTAATTAATCCACCTAAAGAAAATACAATCGATGTCAGAAAAACCGTTGCACAGATAATGCCCCAATGTTCGATTTGTAAGTTGACAAAAAACAATGAAACAAACGTCACTAATGCACCAACCAACAGACCGCGTACCACTCCCCCCATCACGTAACCGGCAATAATCACGTAATTCGGTACTGGCGCAACCAATAACTCTTCAATATTCTTTTGAAACTTAGCACTAAAAAATGACGAAGCCACATTAGAATAAGAGTTGGTGATCACCGACATCATGATAAGACCAGGGACAATATATTCCATATAGCTAAAGCCATTCATCTGACCAATGCGTGAACCGATCAAATTACCGAAAATCACAAAATACAGGCTCATAGTGATCACGGGAGGCACCAGCGTTTGCACCCAAATACGAGTAAAACGAGTAATTTCTTTGCGCAGTAGACTACAAAAAGCCGTCCAATAAATAGCGTACATTAGTTATCCCCCCGATTCGAATCACGCACAATCGTGACAAACAACTCTTCTAAGCGGTTGGCCTTATTACGCATTGAACGTACGCTAACGCCTTGTTGAGTTAACTGTTGAAAAACGGCATTTAAGCCTTGGCTTTTATCGAGTTCAATTTCTAAAGATCCATCAACCATGCGCTGAGAGATCACTTGGGATAACGGTTGCACTTTCTGCTCATCATCGATATCGAGAATAAACGTCTCGACACTCAGTTTACCCAACAGTGCCTTCATGGTGGTGTTTTCAATTAACTCACCACGATGAATAATACCAATATTACGACAGAGCATTTCCGCTTCTTCCAGATAGTGAGTGGTCAGAATAATCGTAATGCCCTGCTGATTAATTTTTTTTAAAAACTCCCACATCGAGCGACGCAGCTCAATATCAACCCCTGCCGTTGGCTCATCTAAAATCAGCAGTTGTGGCTGATGCATCAAAGCTCGAGCAATCATTAAACGCCGTTTCATGCCGCCGGAGAGATTACGAGCACGCTCTTTGCGCTTATCCCATAAATCCAGTTGGCTGAGATACGTTTTCGCTCGCTCTTTCGCTAAGCGCTTCGGTACACCGTAATAGCCCGCTTGCTGAATAACAATCTGCTCTACGGTTTCAAAAGGGTTAAAGTTAAACTCCTGCGGGACCAACCCCAAATACTGCTTAGCCTGTTCAAGATGAGTATCGATATCATATCCAAATACGTTAACTTGGCCTGAGGTTTTGTTCACCAGAGAAGAAATAATACCGATAGTAGTCGATTTACCTGCCCCATTTGGCCCGAGTAACGCGTAAAAATCGCCTTTTTTTACCGTTAAACTAATGCCTTTCAATGCTTCAAACCCACCTTGATAGGTTTTACGCAACTGATCAATTTCTAATGCATACATATTAATTACAGACTCTAGGCTATGACGATAACAACATCTCTAGATGTGCTGGCGAGATGACGTTTTTTCAACCCCTTACATTAGGAAATAATAAAATATCCCCCCATCACTACCATTGCCTCAAATAAGCCGTAGAGAACAAGATTATTTTGCATAAAAACCACTATGATAAACTGCTCAGATGAGTAATCTATCTGCTAATTTATCAGAGAATCGTGTAAGCACATTGTGTATAGTTGGCTCAGTTAATAAAGGGAACGAAGATGCCAGTACTTAAACAGCTTTTTGAAAATAACTCTCGTTGGTCAGAGTCAATCAAATCCGAACGGCCAGAATACTTCGCAAAGTTAGCCAAAGGACAGAACCCCGATTTTTTATGGATTGGTTGCTCGGATAGCCGTGTCCCAGCAGAACGCTTAACTGGATTGTACTCCGGAGAGCTGTTTGTTCATCGTAATGTCGCCAATCAAGTGATTCATACTGATCTTAACTGTCTGTCGGTGGTGCAATATGCGGTCGATGTACTAAAAGTGAAGCACATTATTGTCTGTGGTCATTACGGCTGTGGCGGTGTGACGGCAGCGATCGATAATCCTCAATTGGGCCTAATCAATAACTGGCTGCTGCATATTCGCGATTTGTACTTTAAGCATCGCCACTATTTAGAGCAGATGCCAGAGAAAGATCGCTCAGACAAACTGGCAGAAATTAACGTCGCAGAGCAAGTCTACAACCTAGGTAACTCCACCATCATGCAAACCGCTTGGTTACGTGGTCAAGACGTTGAGCTGCATGGTATGGTCTATGGCATTGAAGATGGAAAGCTTGAGTATTTAGGTCTACGCTGCGATTCTCAAGAACTGGTTGACGGAAGCTATCATAAAGCGATGGAGAAGATCCTTAATCCACAACATCAGCTATTGTGTCGTTAAATAATAGCTAGGATGCGCTTTAAGCGATGAGGTAATGCCCACATGATAGTGGGCATACTTTTAGGTGAAGATTGATCTTACTCTTGCGGCACGACTTTACCAATGTAAGGCAAATGACGGTATTTCTGTGCATAATCAATACCGACACCTACAACAAACTCATCAGGGATTTCAAAACCAACCCATTGAACATCGACGTGAACTTCACGGCGTGAAGGCTTATCTAATAGAGTACAAATATTGATGGAGTTAGGCTCACGTAGCGCTAAAAACTCCTTAACCTTGGTTAGGGTATTGCCAGTATCGATAATATCTTCAACCAGTAAAACGTCTTTACCTTTGATGTCATCATCCAGATCTTTCAAAATTCGTACATCACGCGAACTTTGCATGCTATTGCCGTAACTTGATGCTGTCATAAAATCGACGTGATGAATTTTATCAATCGCACGAGCTAAGTCGGCCATAAACACAAATGAGCCACGCAATAATCCAACCAAGACTAAATCTTCACTCTCTTGGTAATGCTCAGTAATCTGTTTACCTAATTCACGAATGCGTTGCTGAACATCGTGCTCAGAAATCATCACTTCTACTGTATGTTTCATACCTATCTCATGGGTTAGAGCGACATTCGACACCAGTGTGCAGCCTATCGCAGGTTGGTTCGGTAGGTATAATAACATCGCCGACGCGGGGTGTTAACCTTTCACCACCTTACTGCGCATAATTACCCGACTAAAACACCTACCCTCTTTAACGCTCTGTTTTCCCTCGCCTATTAATATCAGAATGATCAACATCATTCGCTAAACCATCAATAAAACTCATTGAATGACAAGTCATTTCATAACAAAGCGCACTTTTTACCCACAACGTATTGACTTGAAACATATGCACCATTACACTCATACGGTTTTTTAAACAAACTATAAAAAAATCATTAGCGTAACTAAATACGCAACAACTCAGTCAATTGGCAAGGAAAACAACTATGGACGCATCTATTGAGAAACGCCCTAGAACAAGGCTATCTCCACAAAAACGTAAACAGCAACTCATGGAAATCGCGCTAGAAGTCTTCGCGAAACGAGGTATTGGTCGTGGCGGCCATGCTGACATTGCTGAGATCGCTCAGGTCTCAGTAGCCACGGTATTCAATTACTTCCCAACCCGTGAAGATCTCGTCGATGACGTTCTCACTTTTGTGGTGCGTGAGTTCTCTAATTTCTTAACTGACCATATCGATCTCGATTTGCATGCAAAGCAAAATATGCACAATATCGCGTCGGGTATGGTGAGTTTGGCTATCGACGATTGTCACTGGTTAAAAGTGTGGTTTGAGTGGAGCGCCTCTACGCGTGATGAAGTATGGCCACTCTTTATGTCGAGTAATCGTACCAATCAACTGCTAGTGAAAAATGTCTTTTCAAAAGCGATTGAGCGCTCAGAGGTATGTAGCAAACATAACCCTGAAGATCTTGCTACCCTGTTTCACGGCATCTGCTACTCGCTGTTCGTTCAAGCCAATCGAGCGCGTGATGAGGCCGATATGCAGAAACTGGTTAATAACTATTTAAATATGCTCTGTATCTATCAAGGCGAGCGCGCAGTAGCTATCTAGTCAGCTGTATCTTGAATAACGGGAGGATCGAATCCCGTTAACTTCAAGAGATAGCAAAAAGCCGCGTAAGCGCTCATTACTCAGCATAACTCATGTTCCAACCACAACGATCTAGTCTTTAGCCAAGTTCCAAGGCAGTAGCGCTTCTATTTGCTCAAGAGTTTCAGCGTATGGCAGCTGAGTAAGAAGGGT
>NZ_VHTC01000089.1:0-1378 GCF_013048685.1 Vibrio sp. A8-1 | reverse complement strand
CCCAATGTATCGAAAATATCCCCTACCTCCGCTATAGCTCCTATTTTGGTATAACTATTTTCAATTTTGAAAGTATTTATGTCTTCTAGCTTAGAGGCATTAACGAAAATCGTACTATGAGTGCTAACCAATATTTGAAAATGTTGTTCCGATAATAAGCGAAGCGTGTTGATAAACTCTCTTTGAGCTCTCGGATGCAAGTGCGTTTCGGGCTCATCAAAACACCAGACATACCTTTTATTAGTTTCTGTTGCTTGTTCTGCTTGTAGCCTAAGCAATGCAAACCAAATTTGACGTTTTATGCCTTCGCCTTGGTTATCAATATGCACACTTTCTTCAGAACTGTCTTTACCTACAAACAAGTCTGTAAGTTGATTTTTTAACTCAAAGTTTACGCTGGCGCTGATACTCTTAATACTTGGAACCTCATTCTGAATACCCAACTCTTCAAGTTTTTGGTTAATCTTTGTCTGTGCTCGTGTTCGTAGCATACCTGAAATTTTCTTGGCTCGGGTAACCTCGGCTTCAATAGAGTCAGATAAGATAGCATTAGCCGCTTTAGTTATACCCTCTAGTGACTCGTTCCAGCTCAAGTAAGCGTACTCAGGGAAAGCTGCCTGTAAGTCTTGCTTCCACTTCTTATATTTAGCGTCATCGCTGAACTTAACAAACTTATACGAACAAGAAACTGTATTTAGTATCGAACGCATTTTTTCATAAATTGTATGGCGTCCTTCACCATTATCATTAATGAGGTTCTGTTCCTCTGGATTATAAGTCGTCATAGCTGTATTGACTTGAGCTTGAGTCGAGCTGTAAATACTAGCTAAGCTCTGCTCATCCGGATGGTAATGAGAGTAATATATTTCAGTTACCCCTGTATCTGCGTTTATAACCCTAGCTTTATAAAAGTACCTATACTGGTCATCCATCAATTTTGCAGATTCCAGCACCCACTTTAGGTGGTTAGATATATCTTCAGCGTCTTTATCAAAATCTTCAATTTGAAACTTACCAATGCATACAATGAACTTTTGTTGATGATCTTCTGTTAGCTCAAATAGCTCAGGCAGTCCTTGCTCAAGTAAATAAGCATTAATTTCAGTTTTAGTTAATGCAGTATGCGATAAATCATTTTTTTCGGTTTTATCATTTGGGATAGACACTGAAAAAGACTGCTCTAACAACAGTCTTGCCGAGTTCAATGATGTTGTTTTACCACAATCATTCTCTCCAATTAGCACTGTTGGAGAAACGGACTTAATTTCAAGTGCCGTTTTTTGAGCACTTTTATAATTTATAGCAATGACTTCTTTGAGTAACATTTTATTTATTCCCTAGACCACCGAAGTTAAATTTTTGCGATATGCATAACGCC
>NZ_VHTC01000088.1:0-1384 GCF_013048685.1 Vibrio sp. A8-1 | reverse complement strand
TAAACATAACAAGGCGTTCAAGAGGGATTCGCAACGCATGGCATTTTCATTATGCGTTGATTTTATTAGTTTTTAGTGCAATGCGGTGAGTTGGTAGTCGCGTTGCTCACCCCTTAACGCGGCGTTAAGGCTACTAATAGGGTAGGTATATGTTTCAAGAATTATTAGATGATTGTATAGGTGAAAGATCCTTACTATTAGGTAATGGATTTGGGATATCTTTTGACGCAGCGATGAATGAAGATAACTTTAACTGGAATTCATTGTTGGATCTTTGCGAAATCGAAGAAGGGACGGAGCTACACCAATTACTTGTAAATAATCGATTTGATTTTGAGTTGGTTCACCAAAAAATTAATAGCTGTATTGACGTATTAGATTTATACGCACCAGTTTCACCCCTTCAGCAACACCTAGCTACTCAAATAGAATATTTAAGAGAGCAACTAATTATTGCTGTCAGCAGATCTCATCCGTCATCTTTTTCACAACCTCGAAGAGGATTTGGAGCCGCGGCAAACCTGAATAGAAAGATCAATAATTGTAGAAATTTTCTTAATGGGTTTAATACAATCTATTCTTTGAATTATGACTTACTATTATATTGGATTCGTTGTCATCGAAACCAAAATATTGGGCGGGACTCCTTCACTCGCTTAAACGGTGAACTAGTATTTAGCCCTGATAACCAAGCGAATTATTTTTTCCCCCATGGCGCATTGTTTTTATATAGAGATGGAGTCTCTGCGACTAAGTCTGGCAGCTCTGAGCGGAATCCTATTTTGGCTAGACTAGAAAACAACATAGCTAATGGTAAATTCCCGATGTGCATTTCAGAAGGAACTGGTGATCAAAAACTAGACGAAATAAAGAAAAATCACTACTTATTGTATGCATATAATAGAATTAAAGATTCAAGAGGTAGTGTTTTTACTTTTGGTTGTTCCTTTCTCGAAGGAAAAGACAGTCACATCATCGAGGCTATGTGCTTAAGTGGTGTTGATAGAATTATTGTAGGGGAGTTCAATCCAAGTCCTGCAACTGAATATCGGTTGAATCATGAGTTTGCTATCGTACAAGAACGTTTGGGTACAAATAAGCAGGTTATTATCGCTAATACTCAAGGCGCGCAGATTTGGTAGCCTTAACAAACTGTTTAAGAGTGATTCGCAACGCGTGGCATTTTTACTATGCGTTGCGTTTAGTGTTTAAAGTGGTATGCGGTGGCTTCGGTATTGCGTTGCTCACACCTTAACAGGGCGTTATATTTCTCTTAAATTCAACGTGTTACAAATTTAAAAGTTAAGTGGTAATGTGAGTGTTTTACTGGTTGATGATTTCTTGTGAAGCATAGCTGTTGATTTGATCAAGTTTATCAATGTCT